>CAZOXE010000042.1:1396-4546 GCA_964583835.1 uncultured Candidatus Saccharibacteria bacterium
TAAATTTTGGTCAAATTGTAAAAGATGCCCTTGCAGGAAGAGCGTTAATAAGAGCACTCGCATACGTAGTAACAACTGAAAGTGGTGATGAGACCGCTTTCTTTGGAGCTATGGAAAAACTCGGTATTGAAATCAGAACAAAAGATTTACAAATTTTTGCAGGTGGTGCAAAAAAAGCTGATTGGGATGTTGGTCTTGCTGTCGATGCAATCAAGATGGCTCCAAAATTAGACACAATAATTATCGCTTCAGGTGACGGAGATTTTGTGCCACTCGTTGAATATTTAAAAATCAACGAAGGTTGCCAAGTTGAAGTAGTTTCGTTTGGAAGGTCTTCTTCATCAAGACTAAAAGAAGTGTGTGACGAATTTTTTGATCTTGATCAAGACCCAAATAAATATTTAATTAAACCGCCTCAGACTCGACAAAAACAAAAGAGAAACTAAATGGCAGAAGAAAATTTTAACAATCAAAACAATTTTGGATCTGAACCGATAATTAATTTGGACGATCAAACTAAACCAGATCTAAATCAAGATACTAATAGTGATAGTGACACAAACATCACTCCGCTTCGGACATACGAAGGGGATATTAGAGACGCGGTAAAAAGTGAAAAACTTTCTCTTTTAAAAATAGCAACAAAGGAGGCAGAGAGAAAACAAATGATGCCAAACATTAATGAAATTTCAGATGATGATAGCGGAGAAATAAAAAGAAAATTGTTTTGGGTTGCTATTTCACTTTTACTTGTAATTGTTGGTGGAGGTTTAATTTTCTTTGGAATAAATTACGTAATTGGTCTAATGGAAAACAAGGAGGCTGTAGTCATTGATGATGGGTTAAGTAGAATCATCACTTCGGACGAAGAAGAAAAAAAGGAGTTCAAAGATTTTATTTTCAAAAGCGATCTAATAAATTATCTTAAGGAAAAAAGAACAAATGAATTGTTTGGAAAAAACCAAATTAAAAGTTATTTGTTTACAAAAAAAGATGTTGTTGGAGAAAATGAACTTACAACAATCGTTAGCGCTGAGGATGTTTTAAACAAACTTCAAGCAAGAATTAATCAAGAATTTTTAAGAACAATTCAAAACGAGTTTGCAGTTGGTATCCATTCGGCTGAAAGAAATAGTCCATTCATTTTAATAAAGACAAATGATTATGAAAGGGCTTACTCTGGAATGCTTGCTTGGGAAGACACGATGAAAGAAGATATCGGTGAAATTTTCTTTGACCCAATTTCATACACTCGCCCTGAAGATGAGAGCGGTGCAATCATAGAATTCTCGTATTCATTCATTGATAAAATAATTAAAAACAAAGATGCTCGAGTGCTTGTTGATGAAACTGGAAAAGGAGTAATGTTTTATGTGTTTCTAGATAATGAGCATATTTTAATTTCATCGGACGAAAGCACTATTGATGAAATAATGAACAGACTGAAACTTGTAAAACTTGTTAGGTAAATAAAAAACCTCGCATAATCTGCGGGGTTTTTAGTTTCGGTTATGAAAGTTTTTTGAATCGTTTGTAAGCAGTGGTGTCGTCACATCCTTCAACAACAAGCACATCGCCTTCAACAAGCCCTTCAATCTTATTGTGATTAACAAACCTACCCTCGGAACCATACGAACAAAAGTTCCTTTTTATTCCACGCGAAGTTCTGTCTTCGTAGACTTCTTGAAGAAACGACGTGTGCTCAAAGTTCGTGAGAACACTAACGACTTTCCAAAAAGAGCCCGAGGGCAAATTCTCAACTTCGATCCATCTGCCTCTATAATCTATCTCTCCTTTGCCTGTAAAAATCTCTTCAATTATCACTAATGCACCGAAGTTAACCGCTACAAGGACTATCGGCCAAAAGTTATTTGAAAAAAGATATACAGGGGCGAAAAGGATATTGATAATAATAGTAAGTATAAGGAATATTCTTCCAACAATGGAGCGAATTTTTACCCTTTTAGAGATGTTCATCCGAACCTCCTTTTTCAATGTTTCACGCCAGACTTTGTGTCTAGACTTCTGGTTTGGATATTACTTATTTTTTAGCAACTGTCAAGACCGGATTATCTATACTAACAACTATCTCTCTGCTACAATTTGCTTATTATGGATCAGGAAAAAATAAAACATTTTAAAGAAAAATTATTGTCAGAAAAGAAGCGCCTTGAAACAGAACTTTCTGATTTAGGGAGAGTAAACCCTTCAAATCCAAAAGACTGGGAAGCTGTTCCAGGAGATGACACGGTAAGTCACTCTGCTGATGAAAATGAGGCGGCTGACAGGATTGAACAATTTGAGGAAAATACTGCAATACTAAAGCAACTTGAAACCCAATTAAATGATGTAAACGACGCTCTCCAAAAAATAGACGCTGGCACTTATGGTGTTTGTGAGGTTTCTGGTGAACAAATTCCACTTGAAAGACTTGAAGCAAATCCTGCCGCACGAACAACGATCGAACACGCAAACGAATAAATATAAATTAAAAAAATTATAGCTCCTGATGCTATAATTTTTTTATTGTATGAAATTTTCAAAAGTTTATAGTGCTCAAACATCGATTCTTTCTCCACAAATAATTGACGTTGAGGTTGATCTTTCAAAAGGACTTCATTCTTTTTCAGTAGTCGGACTTCCTGATCAGGCTGTTGAAGAATCTCGCGACCGAGTAGGAGCAGCAATAAAAAACTCTGGATTTAAATCTCCTAAAAATAAAAATCAAAAAATAGTTGTTTCGCTTGCACCCGCCGATATTAAAAAAGAAGGACCGCTTTTTGATGTTCCAATCGCCTTGTCTTATCTTTTGGCAAGCGAAGACATTTTTTTCGATCCAGAGAAAAAAATATTTGTTGGAGAACTTTCACTTGATGGAAGGCTTCGCCCAATCAAAGGGATACTACCAATCGCAAAGAAGGCAAGCGAAGAAGGTTTTGAGGAAATCTTTGTGCCGTTTGAAAATGCAGTTGAGGCGGCCTTTATCCCAAATATAAAAGTTTATGGAGCAAAGACTTTGAGTGAAATTATTTTTCATCTAAATGAAAAAAGTTTTTCAGAAGATGAATCTGTGCAGATCAAAAAATTAAACCACTTTGAAACAACAAAAGTTGAATCACCTGATGAAAATTTTGATATTGATTTTAGAGA
>CAZOXE010000043.1:0-1694 GCA_964583835.1 uncultured Candidatus Saccharibacteria bacterium
ACTGCTGAAAAAGATATAAGATTGCAAGATTACTCAGATAATGAGGTTTATCTAAAGTATAAAGATAATGTTTTATATAAACCAGAAAATCAATTAATATTAAAAACTTATAATACAGAATTGTTAGAAACTATAAAAACTTAATGGACCAACTATGAAAGCAATAATAGTCGCAAGAGTATCAACAGAAGAACAAAAAGAGGCAGGAAATTCTTTATCTGCACAAGTTGAAAGAATAAAAAATTATTGCGAAAGAAAAGGTTTTAATTTTGATAATAAAGATCTATTCAGTTTTGACGAAAGTGCCTATAAGGAAAAAAGAGAGGATTTTGACAATAAAGTCATTAAGAGAATCGATGATGTAATGAAGAAAGAAAAGGTTGCGATTTGTTTTGATAAAGTTGACCGATTGGCAAGGAATATATTTGATGAAAGAGTTTCCTATTTATATAGATTAGCTAATAAAGGAAAGATTGAGTTACACTTTGTATCTGATAATCAAATAATTAGCGACAGTATTTCTGCTACAGAAAAAGGAGGTTTTGGTTTTAATCTTGTTATGGCAAGTTATTATTCAAATGCAATTAGCGATAATGTTAAAAGAGCATTTGAACAAAAAAGACGTTCAGGAGAGTGGACAAGTGTGTCACCTTTAGGATATATAAATGTTGCTTTGAATGAAGCTAAAAGATTAAGAAAGGATATTATTATTGACCCGCTTAAAGGTGAATTGGTTACAAAGATGTTTGAATTATATGCCACTGGCAATTATTCAATTACTACTTTAAGAGACAAGATTACAAAACTGGGTTTGAGAAGCAGGAACGAAAAGGTTCTATCAAGAAGCATTGTTGAGGATATCTTAAAGAACTCTTTTTACTATGGAGTTGCTATGTCTAAATATGGTTCATACCCTCATAAATATCCAATTTTGATAAATAGGGAATTGTTTGATAAGTGCCAAAATATACTCTTAAAACGCCGAAAAACGCCTTCTAAAGCCAAGATAAAGAAGGAATATGTCTTTGGAGATGGTTTGCTACATTGTAAAAAATGCGGATGTTCTATCTCGTTTGAAACCAAAGTTAAACCAAGTGGAAAGGTTTATATTGTAGGTTCTTGCACTAATGCAAAAGGGAATTGTAAAAGAGAATATGTAAATGAAAATAACTTGTTAGAACCAATTTATGGGGTTTTGAATAAATTTGAAACTATTTCAGATGAAGTTCAGAATAGTTTAGTTGATGAATTACGGAAAACATCAGAAGTTGAGGTTGAATATCATAAACAGCAAGTTAGTAGGATTAGGGCTGATTATGACCGTGTAAAGAAAATGGACAACAATCTGATCGACCTATTAGCCGACGAGAGTATTACTAAGCAAGTTTATGACAAAAAACATCAGGAATATGCTGATAAGTTACAGACACTTGAAGCTGAAATTTCAATGCACAGAGAAGCAGACTATGAATACCAAACTACAGTATCTACAGTCATATCTATAACAAAAAGGTCAAAAGAAATATTTGAAAACTGTTCTGAACCAAGCGAGAAAAGAGCGTTTTTGAGAATGCTACTTCAGAACCCTGTTGTAAATGAAAAAAAGCTAGAGTTTTCAATACTATCCCCATTCAATTTAGTCCTAGAATTAGCTGATAGTCCTAACTGGCTCCGGGAGCAGGATTCGAACCTGC
>CAZOXE010000043.1:1704-4491 GCA_964583835.1 uncultured Candidatus Saccharibacteria bacterium
GCTATCCCGGAATTATGTTTCAATATAATAGCAAAATAAATGATAATGACAACACGATTCTGTTGTGTTATTTTATTTCTAGCGTCCCCATCAACGCAGGATAGTGGGGTAGGAGATGGTGAAGACCAAGCTCAACGAGTACCTGCCCACCCGTAAGAGGCACCAACAAACTGTCGGCCGTAACTATAACGGTCCTTCGAGTCTCAAGTGTCGGAACCGACTTATACCCACACGAGACAAGTCTATGTTGGTCAAAGTAAACCTCTTGAGCCACACGGCAACGGGTGGTTTTTTTATTGACATTTAAATAATTAGAGCTACTATTCCGATTAGAAATGGAGTAGAAAGATATGGATAGCAACGTAAAAATACTCACGGACGCAGGTAGATCTATTGTGGCAAAGTTTCTTGAGGATAAGCCACATAAAGGTCTATTTGTTTGTAGTGAAGGGTTTCTTGATCAGGAGGAGGGTGTCCCAGTGAGCGATCTGTATGCACTTAAATGGTTTGAGGAAGAGGGTGGCAAATTTTCGACTATCCTAAATTAGACTGAATCTTTTTCTAAGTCATAAGCTCGACATTTATAGCGTTTTCTTCACAAAGTGTTAGAATATCCGCAGATGAAAGGAGGTGATTTCGATTGAGTGACGAAGATTCAGGCGATAGCGATGTCGATACTTCAGGGTCAGATTCGTCTCTTTCGGACGATTATTCAGATATGGGCGAAGGTGATGCTGCGGATTTTGCCAGTGGCATCGACTCTGATGACTAATCTTAGGGGCGTAAAATGCGCCCCTTTTTATTTGGTATAATACTGAGTGTATCTAAAGATAAAACTCCATCCTGATTCAAAGGATGAACATATAAAACAAACTGCGCCGGATAGGCTTGAGATTTGGGTAAAGGATAGAGCAGAGGCTAATATGGCCAACAGACGAATGCTTGAAATCATTCGGGGGTATCTCAATGTGAAGGGAAGTGTTAAAATAATTCACGGTCATCACAGCCCAAATAAAATTATTTTAGTTAGTAATGAGAAATAAATATGGCAATCAGAAAAAACATAAAAATTACTGGATTAACTTTAGATAAAAGAACTCGTGATTATCTAGATGAAAAGATCTCCACGGTTTTAAAATTATTAAAGAGAGAAGATGATATTTTAATGAAAATAGAACTTGAAAAAACAACTAATCATCATCTTCACGGAAAAATATATAGAGCGGAAGTCACATTGGATTTGCCGGGCAGAATATTTAGAGCTGAGTCTTCGGCAGAGGACATGTTGCCTGCAATAGATAAGATGAAAGACGAGATAGTTAAGGAGCTTCGAAAATATAAAAGTAAAAAAGAGGTGACATCAAAAAAGGGAGGAAGAAAAATAAAAGAAATTATTAGAAACGGAAAGTAAGGTTAGATAATATTACTGTAGTCAGTTTCTTTTTTTCCCTCAGGTATCACACGTTTGATTTTAAGATTGCCATCTTTAAAATCTGCATCAGTAATAATCACTCTTTTATCGTCTTTAATAAAATATGCTCTCGGCCACCCAGAATAGGCTTGAATCTTTAAAAAGTTTTTATATGGATCATCCGATAGATCTATCAAGGCATCTTCTTTTGCAATTTTCTTTGTGTACGTGGCTTTTGTATGATCCTGTTCGATAGGTGAGATGTTTCCATTTACCCATTTTGGAATAGTATTAATTAAAAGTTTTGCTCCAATTATTGCGAGTTCGTTTTCAAGAGTTTGTCGTTTTGGCCATTCGGATACGTTGTATTTTTCTTGCGCAAGAATCGGCCCATGATCCATCAGAGCGTCAATTAGCATTATTGAAACCCCAGTATCTTTTTGATCTTCCAATATCATATACTCTATTGGCGCTGGTCCTCGTAGTTTGGGAAGTAAAGAAGGATGAATATTAATGGTTTTGTATCTCGGCAGACCGATAATCTCATCTGGGATTATTTTTCCATATGACGCAACAACAAACAGGTCGCAATCATACTTTCTAATTTTCTCGATAAAACCATCTTTAAGTTTTTGCGGAGTAAGCACATCAATATTGTTTCTCTCCGCCCAGATTTTTACTGGAGTAGGAGTTAATTCCATTTTTCTACCTTTTGGCTTGTCTGGGGTAGTTACAACAACACAAGGAGTCATTCCAGCTTTTTTCATTTCCTCCAAGATCGTTACAGAAAAATCCTCTCCTCCAAAAAACCCAATTTTTAGTACCTTTTCATTCATAGAACGTTTTTACTTGGGTCAATTTCTCTTACATTTATAGCTTTGTCTATAAAAAGTACGCCGTTCAGATGGTCTGATTCATGTTGAAACACTTGTGCCACTAGGCCACTTGCTCCACGAGTAAATTTTTTACCATTTTCATCATAAGCTTCTATTGTTACTTGGTTTGAGCGTTCGACTTCACCATAAATATTTCTAATTGAAAGACATCCTTCATCAAGCCACTTTGTCTTCTTTGAGGATTTTATAATCTTTGGATTAATGCAGATTAGATATTTTGCTTCTTTTTCATTTTCTTCATCAAAAGCCTTTGGTGACACAATGAAAATTTTTTTTGGAATTCCTATTTGTATAGCTGACAGAGCAACACCGTCCTCTTCTGCATCGAGAGTATCTTTCATATCTTTAATCATTTCTAAAACTTCCTTGTTTGGCAGGGAAGTTAGTGGTATCTCTTCTGATACCCTTCTTAGAATATGGTCTGGATGTTGAATAATCTCTTTTTTCACACTCTATTTATACCATTTGTCAATAGTTTGG
>CAZOXE010000044.1:0-4436 GCA_964583835.1 uncultured Candidatus Saccharibacteria bacterium
GAAGAATTTTGTAGTATTCGTCTTTCCAAATATAAAGGGGGTGTTTTGATTGACTATGGTGAGATGGTTTTTTCTGCAGAAAACAAATGGGTAAATGAACTTAGTATCTATAAACCTCCGACAGGATTTTGGTCTTCAATAAGATTTAAGGAAGAACTTCAACTAATTGAGAATTCAATCAAGAAAATAAACAAATTAAGGGGGGTGTCGTTCAAGTGGACAAGTAATGGAGAAGCTCCGAGAGAAATAGGGGTAATAGCAGAAGAAGTTGCTGAAGTATTCCCTGAACTTGTATTTTTGGATAATAAAGGAAAACCACTTGGCGTTCATTATGATAAGTTTGTTGCAGTCTTGATAGAAGCTGTGAAGGATTTAGATAAGAGGGTTAAAGAATTAGAAAAATAACAATTTCTTTCTAAAAATACTTTTTTCTGTCATCAAACAGGTTCTAACATCGTCCAAGAGACCCAGCACTTCGGCAAGCTCAGTGCAAGCCATAATTAATAACATGTGGAAGGTATATATCTTGTTTTGTGATAATAAAACATATTATGTCGGAATAACTCCAGACGTAGAACGTAGATTGCAAGAACACAAGAATGGACTTTCAAAATTCACAAAGCAATTCTCGACCATCGACTTGGTATACGTGGAAACTTATGAATCTAAGCATCAAGCTGTTTCAAGAGAGAAATAAATTAAAGGATGGTCGAGGATAAAAAAGGAAAGATTAATAAAAGTAAAATTATAGGCTTGTATTGAGATTGCGAAGATGTTGTTGGGTATGGATGAGAAGTTTACCTCGAGCTTGTCGAGAGGAGTCCCTGACCCGCAGCCTAAATTGAGTATTATTTAACGAATTTATATAGTCTGAAGCCTTCACCACTTTGGTCTATTTGTTCAAAAACGGGGCAAGAAAGATCTTCTCGCAGGTATACATAATCCAAATTGACTCTTCTTGCATTTTTCATCTTTTGGTCGCACGTCATAGTTAAAAATTTATTGTAGCTTAGAGTATTTGAAGAAATAATTGAAGATTTTGACTCAAGAGGAGTATTTCCGGTTACTGTACCAATTACAAGACCCTTCCATGGAGTCGAGAGAAATCTCTTCCCCTCTATCTCTCTAAATACTCTCAAATCATCTTGTGCAAGATAAAGATTTACCGGAGAGGCAGGAAGTAGCTCATATTCATTGCCATTGACCACGCTTCTCAATATTATTTTGTCCCACTCCATTTTCTCCGTATAACCATTAGCGAAATAAACTAAAATTAGGATAAGAAAAATATAAATTATCTGATTGAATGGTTTACGATCACTTTTGAAAACTCCAAATAAACTATCCATACCAAAACCAGAAAGCATTACTAAAAAGAAGCTCACTATCATCGCAATTCTCGAATAACTTATGATGAATTCATATTCAAAGAAAAATGTTACTGACCAAAGTATTAGGCCAATAACCGAAACAACTTTTAACCATCTTGGAGTCTTTTTGATTAAGAGACCAATAATTCCAAACAAAATGATAAACCAAGGCAAAACATACCAAATATGACTACTTGAGTGTCCACCAAAGACAGCGGGTCTAACTAAAATTTTAAAACCTCTTTCAAAAAAATCTTTGTTAAAAAAATTTAAGGCAAAAACAAGACCAACTAATATTACCAGTGAGGTGATTAGGGTAACAACCCTTTTTTTGTCTTTAAACAGATTTTTTATACCATCCCGTGAAATATAGAACGATAAATAGAGTATCCCTGATATTAAAATTATTGGAGGATATAAAATAATACTATATAAATGGCAAATCGATTCTCATAAAGAAAATAAATTGAAACCATTAAAAATATAAAACTCACCCAAAAAGGCATCAAAAACCAGAGCCCCGGAATATTGGTCCCATTCAAAATATAAAAAAGCCCAATAGTAGAAATAGAGCTCATATAATCAGACACCCCTATTTTTCTCAGAGTGAAAAAGAAAGTTGTTACAAACAATAGCACCCAGAGTAAATGAAAATGAGCGAATTCAAATATGGGATCAAAACTAGAGATCAAAAATGACCCTGCCATAAATGAGAAATACGGCGCCATTATAACAGTTTCATCTTTCTCAGTATAAGGATTAAAAAAAGGAGGTTTGTTCAATTCAGATATTTCTTTTACAAATCCAACAGTCACCCATTCGTCTGAATAGTACGGCATTTTGCTCTGCATATTCTCTGTTAAATAATTTCCGACAGATGTTGTGACCACACCTGAGTAATTGAAATGCACCTGACCTATATAGAAATAAGAAACAACAACAGTAAGGAGAAAAATAAAAACAGCCCTATAAAAATTCTTTTCCTCGCACTCATCACAATAAAGCTTGCGTGTTAGGTAAAGGACTATGAGTAAGATAATAAAATACGTTGATACAAATATCTCATAGGTAAAGAGATGAAGTAGTTGAAGTATTATAGATACGAAAAATAAAGTAATGGAAAAAATGAGGATATCAAAGATTACCCTAGAAATCTTGTTTTTTGACCTGCTCACACTCCAGCCAAACACTGATAATATAAGCAGAGGAAAGATGAATTGCATGGTTAACTTGATATCTCTTATGTGCTTTAATTAATTCTACAACGAATGAGCAATATAAAGAATAGCCAAATAAGCATAGTGCTCCCCGCTCTCAATGAGGATCGAGCTATTAGCGTATATCTCCCAGAGGTTCTAGAGAAGGTTAATTACCCAAACGCAGAGTTCATACTGATAGACAATGGGTCAACTGATGATACGAAAAAAATTACTGAATCTATTATAAACAAAGATAGTAGGCTGAAATATTTTTTTGAAGAAAAAAGAGGTTATGGGAGCGCCTGTCTAAGAGGAATTCAAGAATCCGCCGGTGAAAAAATTGTCATTGTAGACGCTGACAATTCACACGATCCAGAAGATATTAAACGAATTATAAATGAATTAGATAAAAGCTTTGACCTCGTCGTCGGAAACAGATTTAAAGGAAAGATGGAGAATGGATCTATGAATTGGCTTAGGAGATATTTTGGAAATCCAATTCTTTCAGGAATAACAAGAAATTTATTTAAGATACCAATAAATGATATTCATTGCGGATTAAGAGGGTTTAAAAAATCATTACTCGAAAGAATTAGTCTTGAAACAGATGGAATGGAATTTGCTTCGGAACTTATCGTTAAATCCATAAAAAGAGAAGCAAAGATAGGAGAAATACCCGTGTCATATAGAAAAAGAATTGGTGATTCGAAGCTTGAACCACTTTACGATGGCTGGAGACATTTAAAATTTCTTTTAATCCTTTCCCCTCTTACCCTCTTTATCGTGCCAGGTCTTCTATTATTTGCCATCGGATTAATTAGCGGCATTTTTCTATATTTTTCAAAAATCAATATTTTGGGCCAAGACTTATTTGTTCACCCTCTCTTTCTCTCCTCCATATTGATGATTGTCGGATATCAGCTAACTTTTTTTGGAATATTTTCAAAAGTTTATTCTATTGTTCATTTTGATGAACAAAATGAATTTTTTCATAAATTATTCAAGATAATAACATTAAGCAAAGTTGTTTTACTTGGATCGCTCTTGCTTCTTGTTGGAGTTATAATTTTTATTAGGATCTGGATTTCATGGGTCGCAAACGATTATGGATCACTCTTTGAATTCAAAAACGGAATTTCTGCTCTAACTCTTTCAGTTCTAGGAATTCAAACAATATTCTCATCAATGATGTTGAGTATTCTAAGTATTAGAAAAATCTAATTAAGAGATTTTTTCGTTGTATTTTCCTAAATATCTTCTGACAGCGAGATAGCTTGATACACCTCCGATCAAAATACCTGATCCGATCAAAATGAGCAGTAATTCACCAAAGTGACCGAGATAGTAAACGAATACATTGAAATCGCTAAAGAAATTTTCAGTATGTGGACCTAACCAATATGTCACGGGATAAAATAGAATCATTGTGAGAATAGCGGCGCCAATTCCATACATTATTCCCTCAATAACGAACGGGCCTCTAATATAAAGCGGTTCTGCTCCAACCAATTTCATAACACCGATCTCTTCCCTTGCAATGAATATCGCAAGTCTTATGGTATTGAAAGTAATAAGAATAGATATAAAAATCAAGACTATCATCATCCCAACTGAAACTTTCTCACTTGAATCAACAATTTTTGTAAGTGTATCGATCGCCTTTTTGTTCTGATTGTAATTAACATTATCAACCAGAGGAGTTCCTGAGCTTGAAACAAATTCACTGCTTTCTAGAAATGTTGCAACTCCTTCATATTGAGATGTCTCTTTTGTCCTGACATTTAGAACAGCCCCCAGTGGATTGTCGTCCAGTTCTTCAAGCGCTTGAAGCGTTAAAGCATCGTCCTCATGTTTCTTTTTAAAATCT
>CAZOXE010000045.1:0-4380 GCA_964583835.1 uncultured Candidatus Saccharibacteria bacterium
TGAGATTGGTCTAAAAAATGTCGTACCGATGATACCTTTTGTAAGAACTGTGGAAGAAGGAAAAAAGGTAGTAAAAATACTAGAGGGAGGGGGTCTTCTTAGAACAAAAGATAAAGATTTGAAAATTTATATGATGTGTGAGATTCCTTCAAACATTGTCTTGATAGAAGAGTTCTTGGAGATATTTGATGGAATGTCTATTGGCTCAAATGATTTGACACAGCTTATGGTTGGACTCGATAGGGATTCAAGTGTTGTAAACAAAATAACAGATGAAAACGATGCTTCTGTAATGGAGATGATAAAAAAAGTCATTGAGGTCTGTAAAAAGAAAGGCAAATACGTTGGAATCTGTGGTCAGTCTCCATCAGATCATCCAAAATTTGCCGACTTTCTAGTAAAAGAGGGAATCGAGTCAATGTCTCTTTCACCGGATACTCTTATCCAAACTATTGAACGAGTAGCAAAGCTAGAAAAATAAATATTATAT
This sequence comes from uncultured Candidatus Saccharibacteria bacterium, assembly GCA_964583835.1. Lineage (GTDB taxonomy): Bacteria > Patescibacteriota > Minisyncoccia > Phycocordibacterales > CAZOXE01 > CAZOXE01. Next base: position 491 of record CAZOXE010000045.1, read on the forward strand.
AATAAATAAAAAGTTATTATATAATATTGTGTATTTGAAAATACACGATAAAGATGGTAATTTGTACCTATGTCAACTTTTTATGTAATAGGAACCCCAATCGGGAACTTGGATGATATAACCATTCGAGCAATAAATACACTTAATTTAGTTGATTTTGTGTTGTGTGAAGATTCGCGTGTTACAAGACGATTACTTGAACGACATAATCTCAACAATAAACAAGTGCTTGTCTACAATGGAGAAAAAAGTGGAATTAGCGAGAATAAGGTAATTGAGATTTTAAAAAATGGTCAAGATATTGCTCTTGTGACAGACGCCGGAACTCCTGGGATATCAGATCCTGGGGGATATTTGATTTCAAAGATAAGGGAGACACTACCAGAGATAAAAATTATTCCAATCCCCGGACCCTCAGCATTGACATCGGCCTTATCGGTTGCTGGGCTCTCTGCGTCGGATTTTTTATTCCTTGGTTTTTTGCCTCACAAAAAAGGAAGGGAAACTCTTTTTAAAGAAATTAGCGAGTCAAAAAGAGCTGTTGTTTTCTATGAATCAACTCATCGAATCCTCAAGGCGCTTGAATCACTTTCAAAATATGTCGGCAATAGAAAAATTGTTCTTGCACGAGAACTTACAAAAATGTTTGAAGAAATTATTTCTGGAACCGCTGATGAGATATTGACTAGACTTACTAATGATCGTAATAAGCAAAAAGGCGAATTTGTAGTGATTGTGTCTCCAAAATAGAGTTTTGAGAAAGAGAAAGTTTAGATTATACTTTTCAAATGAGACAGATAAAATCAATAATATTCCTTTCAATTTTAATAATTATTACACCATTTCTTGGGGTTCCTTCTTCGTGGAAAGAGTTCATACATTTATTGATTGGATTTTTGATATTAATTATTTCGATGTACGTTTACCTTGAAAAAAGGAATAAACAAGTAAAGGGTAATGATAATAGAGTTGGAAATTTATTTATTGATAATAATCATAGCAATTTAACTGATGAGTCCATTAAGGAGGTCTGAAATAAAAATAAAAGGTTTTACAAAAACAGGATTATTTATCTTCGGTTCTGTCGCGTTTGCTTTTGTTTTGGTTTTTCTTTCAAATAATTTTTTATCAAATGTTTTTGCTACGAAATATACTTCAAATGATTATCTTTTGAGAAACGAGATTGATGGGCTTGCAGCAGGAAACATTACTGAAGATGAGTTAACTCCAGTATACCTACCAACACCTGATTCAGTAAAAGCAATCTATATGACGCAGTGTGTTGTAGGAACCCCAAGTTTTCGTGATGAATTGGTAGAAATAATGGAAGAGACGGAAGTGAACTCGGTCGTGATCGACGTCAAAGATTTTAGTGGAGGAATCGGTTTTGATACCGACAATCCAAAATTAAAGGACTACATTTCAGAAAGGTGTGGTGCTTCAGATATGAAAGAGTTTATCTATAAATTGAAGCAAAAAGACATTTATACGATAGCGAGAATAACGGTTTTCCAAGATCCTCTTTATGCGAAAGACCATCCTGAAATAACCGTTCAGAAGGCAAGTGATAGATCTACTTGGAAAGATTACAAGGGTCTTAATTTTATTGATGTTGGTGCTAAATCATATTGGGAGTACATCGTAGAGCTTGCAAGAGAAACACACGATCTTGGTTTTGATGAGATTAATTTTGATTACATAAGATATCCTTCAGATGGAAACATGAAGGACATCTATTACCCTGAAAGTAATAGTTTGATTGTTGAGAATCCTGAAAATGGGAAAGTGTTGTCACTTGAGAAGTTCTTTAAATATTTAGACCAAGAATTAAGAAGTGATGGAATAGTGATCTCTGCAGATCTTTTTGGAATGACAATGACAAATACAGATGATTTAAATATTGGACAAGTTTTAGAATACACCGCTCCATATTTTGACTATATTGCACCGATGGTGTATCCGTCGCACTATCCAAAAACGTTCAATGGTTGGGATAATCCAAACAAGTACCCTTACGAGATTATAAAATTTTCAATGGATGAAGGTGTAAGGAGGCTAAATGCACTGGCTACTGCTACAAGTACTCCTGATGAGATAAAAAGAAAAGTTTCAAAGGATCAATTACGTCCTTGGATTCAAGATTTTGATTATGGTGGTGATTATGGACCAGAGGAAGTGCGTGCTCAAATAAAGGCAACATATGATGCTGATTTGGATTCATGGATGATTTGGAGTCCATCAAATCAATATACTATTGAGGCTTTAAATAATGAGTAAAAGCGATATAATAGAGTAAATGCACGATCCAGAGCAAATAAGTTATTTTGCTGAGACCGATGCTCGTAACAGTCGGGTTCGTTTCGGTATCAGAGCAAAAGATAGAACGCGACACGTTTATGTGATCGGTAAAACTGGAATGGGTAAATCTGTTCTCCTTGAAAACATGGCCATTCAGGATATTCAGAATGGTAATGGTTTTGCTTTTATAGATCCTCACGGAAAAACAGCAGAACTACTTCTTGATTATGTTCCAAAAGATAGAATAAAAGATGTTTTGTACTTTGCTCCATTTGATTTGGATTATCCTATTTCATTTAACGTGATGGAAGATGTTGGGGCTGACAAGAGGCACTTGGTTGCTAATGGTTTGATGTCAGCTTTTAAAAAAATATGGGTAGATGCTTGGAGTGCAAGAATGGAATATATTTTGAACAATATTTTACTTGCACTACTTGAATACCCAGGGTCTACACTTCTTGGTGTGAATAGAATGCTTGCTGATAAAGAGTTTAGAAACAAGGTTGTTGCAAATATAACCGATCCATCAGTAAAATCATTTTGGGTTGACGAATTTGCAAAATATGGGGAGCGTTATATGCAAGAAGCTGGTGCGGCTATCCAAAACAAAGTTGGTCAGTTCGTTTCAAATCCGCTTGTTAGAAATATAATTGGGCAACCTCGCTCCAGTTTTGATTTACGTAAAATGATGGACGAGAGAAAGATCTTGATCGTGAACCTTTCAAAAGGAAGGGTGGGTGAGGCAAATGCAAACTTGTTGGGAGCGATGTTGATCACAAAGATATATCTCTCAGCGATGTCTCGCGCTGATGTCAGTGAGTCAGAAATTGAAAAATTACCAAATTTTTATCTTTTTGTTGATGAGTTTCAATCTTTTGCTAATGAATCTTTCGCAGATATTCTATCCGAAGCGAGAAAGTATAAATTAAACCTTACTATTGCGCACCAATATATTGAACAGATGTCTGAGGAAGTCAGGGCTGCAGTATTTGGTAACGTGGGAACAATGATTACTTTTAGAGTAGGAGCATATGATGCTGAGGTGCTTGAGAAAGAATTTGCTCCAAAATTTACCGCAGAAGATTTGGTTAATCTATCTCGTTTTCAAATATATTTAAAACTAATGATAGATGGTGTAGGATCACAACCATTTTCTGCAGCAACCCTCCCTCCAATTAAAAAACCTTTAGATATATTTAAACAGGAGATAATAGAATCAACAAGAAAGAATTTTGCACGGGCACGTCCTGAAGTTGAGGAAGAGATAAAAAATTGGCACAAAACAGAAGATGCAAGCAAAAATGAAAACAAGAAATCATTTAATAGAGACGAAAAAGATTTTCAGAATAAAAAAAGAAGAGATTTTAGTGAAAATAGAAATTTTAATAAAAATAATTTTGAAAATCGTAATAGGCAGAATGATAGACAAAAAACATCCGATACTAATCAGCAAAATAGAGAAAGAGAGTTAATGGAGGCGGTTTCGTTGAGTCAATTAAAAAATCCTGACGCGGAAAAGAAAGTTGATAAGGAAAAGTTAGAAAGGGAGAAAAAGAAAGATGGGATTTCTCCAAAACATCTAAATGAGCTTC
>CAZOXE010000046.1:0-4138 GCA_964583835.1 uncultured Candidatus Saccharibacteria bacterium
CCTTATGTCAAGTTTTTATCTTAGGATGCGTTCAGAGATTTGTCTATAGAGGCAGATCAAAGGCTAGAAGACCAGCTCCAGTAAAAAGTAGTGATACTGCAATAACAATCAAAAATGAATAGAAACAAATACTTTCTGGCAGAGAACTCTTTTGTTTGTATTTAATGTAAATAGACCCAAGAAGCAAAAAGATTATTATAAGAGACGATATTTGAGTAAAGAGACCGATTACTAAAAGAATTCCTAAGATAATTTTTAATGTGGCCAACACATCAACCCCGGTCTGACCAAAATCAATTTTTACTAATAATAGAGCGTTTTTAATCTTTTCCTTTTCATAGCCAAACGCTTGGTATCCTGAATAGATTATAAATAACCCAAGTGCAATTCTGAGCAAGGTTGGCGCAAAATACGAATAAGTAAGCAGTTCTGGAAAGGTGTTTAACATAATTAAATTTTAGCATATAGTATTCTTGACATGAAGCAACCGCAAATAATTATTGTTTTAGACAACATTAGAAGTGTCCATAATGTGGGATCTATCTTTAGAACGGCAGATTCTGTTGGTGTATCGGCAATTTATCTTGTTGGTACGACTCCAACCCCAGTAGATAGATTTGGAAGAAAGAGAAAAGATTTAGCCAAGGTTGCTCTTGGTGCCGAAAACAGTGTCTCTTGGAAGTATTTTATTAATGCAAAAAAGGTTATTAATGAATTAAAAGACGACGGGTATACGATTATCCCTCTTGAACAAGATAGAAAGTCAATTGATTATAAAAAAATCAAACTAAAAGAAAAGATGGTTGTTGTTTTTGGTAATGAGGTTGACGGGGTTAGTAAAGATATATTAAGAATCTCTGACCAAATAGCAGAGATACCAATGAGAGGGAAGAAGGAATCATTAAATGTGGCGGTCTCGGCAGGAATCTTTTTGTTCAGAATTTTAGACAAATAAAAACAAGACGACTATCCAACTCGTTTTTTTGATAAGTTCAGTATCTGCATAAGCGAGGTGATAATCGTCAAGCGTATTTACACTTAAATTTTCTCCTTTTTAATTTTCTTGGCAAATTGGGCAGAAGTGTGAGCTCCTTGCACCGACCATCATTCTTGTTACTCTGCCTTTGCAACCTTTTCTTGGACAAATTTTATTTTTTTCACGATAAACTTTGTGATGATATTGAAATTTACCTTTTTCTCCATAAGGATTTCTATAATCAGAAGTTGAATCTCCCCCAAAATCTACCCCCTTTTTAAGTACGTTTTGTAGAGAGCGATACAGAGCATGCATTTCTTTATGGGATAACTCTTTTATTTGCTTTGCTGGATGAATTTTAGAAGCAAACAGCGCCTCGTCTGAGTAAATGTTTCCTATACCCGCAAAAATATTTTGATCCAGTAAAACTGTTTTTATTTTTCCCTGGCTTCTTTTTTTAAGTTGCTCTTTAAATTCGTTCAGTGTAATCAGAAGGGGATTAGGTCCCAGTTTTTCTATATCTTTTTGTTGATCTCCTAAAAGTGACACCTTTGCAAACTTTCTGACATCAGATAAAACAAGATGTTTTTTGTTTGAAAATGAGAAAACAAGATGAATGAATTGATTAAATGGATCTTCAAGCGAACCCTTTTCAAGGGTCGACCATTTTTTACCATCAAAGGAATATTTGCCATATAAAAGATGGCCCGTCATCTTCATGTGAACAAGAATAGATTCTCTGTTGTCTAGATTTATTAATATGTTTTTACCGATCCTTGAAACAGAAGTTATTTTCGCTCCGAGGATTAAGTCCTTAAATTTTTTAAAATATAAAGGATTCTTGATCTGGTTTTTGTACAAGGGGTTTTTGTAATCTGTCCACACATCCTCAATTTTTAAACCTTTGAGTAATTTGTTTAAGATTTTTGCTGTTGTGTGCACTTCAGGGAGTTCTGGCATAAAAAAATTTTAACACAAAAAAACCGCTTATGCGGTTAGTTCCTTGATAATTGATATTGTCTCACCCCTTTTCCGTCCTTTCTCAGAAGCTTTTTTTGGGAAAACCCTACATCTTTAAGCTCTTTAAAAATTCTAGTGACATCACAGCTTGGAATCCTTGATGTTGAGATAATACCGTTTTTGCTATCCGGGTGGCCTCTTTTTATCTGCACAAGTCGGAATCCTTTTCTTTGGTGTGATATCGTTACACAAACACTTTGATCTATAAGGCATTGATCTAGATTCAATGATTTCACTCACCACCTCCGTGTTTATCTATCAAAAGATTATTATTTTTATTGACTATGTCAAGATTTTTTTGAGTTCTTCTCTCGCAACATTTTCGTCGCTCCAGACGACTTTAGAACCATTTTTACCCATTATGTAAGGATCAGTACCTTTTCCTGTGATAAGGACAACGTCTCCGTTTTCTGACATTCTTACAGCTTTGCTTATTGCCTCCCTTCTATCCAATATAATTTCATATTTATTCTTTTTTATTCCAGCTTCCATATCCTCAAGTATTTTCATCGGGTCTTCATTGTAAGGATCTTCGTTTGTAAGAATTATATGAGAACAATAATTGTCAGCAATCTCAGCCATTTTAGGTCTCTTCCATTTATCTCTACCACCTCCGGTGTTACCGAGAACACAAATTTTATTTTTGCTTTCAAATGCCTGATACAGTTTTTCAAGAGAGTCAGGGGTATGGGCATAATCAACAATTACTTCGAAATTTTGTCCCTCCTCTATTTTCTGCACTCTTCCAGAGATTTCATCAAACTTTTCTATCGCGCTTACTATAGCGTCAGTCTGTATTCCGAATGCCTCCGAAGTCTTTATTGAAGCAAGGATGTTGTAGAGATTAAACAAACCTCGTAATTTTGAGTTAAATTTTATACCTTTATAGATAAAAGATATTCCAGTTTCATTTATTGAATAAGACTCAAGGTCTTTTATAGAGTAGGGTATTTTTTCTTCAGCTAATCTACCTAGAAACTCTTTCCCGTGACTATCGTCTGTGTTTGAAATAATTTTTTTATTTTTTTTGCCACTTTGTTCGAGCGCTTTTACTAACTCAAGTTTTGCTTTCTTGTATTTTTCAAAAGATCCATGTGATTCAATGTGTTCTGGAGATAAATTTGTAAAAACTAGTGCATCCAAATCAATCCACTTATGACGGAACAAGCGAGCTCCTTCACTTGTCATTTCAAGAAATGCATAATGGCAACCGTTTTTCACCGCATCATTAAGAAATTTTTGAATAAAAAATCTGCCAGGCATCGTCATTTTATAAAGGTTTCTTTTTGTTTTTTCTCCAATCTTAAATCTAATTGTTCCGGCAAGAGCCGTTTTGTAACCCGCTTCTTCAAAAATGGCGTTTATGATTTCAACGACTGATGATTTTCCCTTTGTTCCAGTAACGCCAACTATTTTTATTTTTTTTGAAGGAAAACCATAGATTATTGCTGATAGGAGTGAAAGAGTGTAATGATAGGTCGGCTGAAAAAACCTGAATAATTTTTTAGGGATTAGTTTTTCGACGAATCGTAATATTTTTTCCATGTTTGACATACTAAAAATAACATTTAATATGGGTTTCGGAAAGCGAGGTGCGTATGAAAAGAGTTCTGGGTGTGGATTTTGGAAGAACAATAGTTGATACGAAAGGGAAGGACTGTTTAAGTTTAAGACATGATCAAATTGAACCTTTCTATGAAGCGTTTGAGACGATTCGTTTTCTTATTAAGAGACATTTCGAAGATGCTTACATTATTTCAAAAGTTAGCTCTGTCGAAGCAACCGAATGGGTAAGGTTGTGGTTAGAAGATTGGGGGTTTTTTGAATTTACTCATCTCTCTAGAGACAACGTCTTCTTTTGCTTCGCTCGAGATGCAAAAGCGCCAATAGCTGAGAGCATTGGAGTTACACACTTTATTGATGATCGCCTTGAGGTACTTGCATCTATGAATAGTGTTCCTTTTAAGATTCATTTCCAAGGTGGAGACGAGGAGGATTATCCGTATTTTGGAAAAGTCGAAGTTATTCCAGCCAGCTCATGGAGAGAAGTCTCTGTGGTAGTCGAGAGAACGCGTTTCGTGCTAGCAAAACAAAGCGCTTTAATAGGGGTTTTTTTATTTCGGTTTACCCATGTTTTTTATG
>CAZOXE010000047.1:0-4092 GCA_964583835.1 uncultured Candidatus Saccharibacteria bacterium
AGAACTAAACCAAATTTCTCGCTAATGTTTGTCTCGGGAAAAACTCCAATTAAAACCATAACCAGAAGAGGTGCAATGAGTGCAACAAAAACAATTATTAGTTTTGAATATAAAACCATCCAATGTTTTCTTATTTCAAAAATTATTTGTTCTCCAGGTTCAAATTTAATCATATTTAAATAATATTAACTGCATAAGCCAGAATAAAGGAAACGATAATGAAAATAGCGGAGACAACAAGATAAAACGTCTTCACTCTTGCCTTCTTTTGATAGCTCACACCATAATAACTCCAGTGATGAAAAAAGATGGTTGTCATAACAACAAAAAACAAAATCACAACAACAAAAGCGATCCAAACAAGATGAGGCGATATGCTGTTGGTAATGCTCTGGGCCAACGAAAAATCAGGGTTATCTAGGGTAAACATATATAAAAAATTATAACATGAAAACATTGTAAAAACCGGTTTTTCAGGCTAGAATTTGCTACATGAAAGATTTATCAACAGAGCCTTATAAAGGCACTAGAGACTTCTACCCAGAGGATCAAGCTGTAGAAAATTATATTTTCAATACTTGGAAAAAAACAGCAGAATCTTTTGGTTACGAAGAGTATAATGCTTCTATTTTAGAATCTAGTGAATTATACAAGACAAAGACAAGTGAAGAGATAGTGAATGAGCAAACCTACACTTTTACTGATAGAGGTGATCGTGAAGTAACTCTTAGACCTGAAATGACTCCAACAGTTGCGAGAATGATCGCAGCAAAACAAAAAGAACTGTCATTTCCATTGAGATGGTATTCAATCCCAAACTTATTTAGATATGAGCGACCTCAAAAGGGTCGTCTAAGAGAACATTGGCAACTAAACTGCGATATCTTTGGTATAAGTAGCATTAAAGCAGAAGTAGAGATCATTTCTCTTGCTTATAAAATAATGAAGAATTTCGGAGCAACCGAAGATGATTTTGTCATTAAAATTAATTCTAGAAAGATATTAAGTGCGGCCTTAAAAGAACAAGGATTTAATGATACTGACGCAAGAATAGCTAGTAGACTACTAGACAAGAAATCTAAAATCGAAAATTTTGACGAGGAGTGTATAAAAATGCTTGGTAAAAAAATAGACAGACTTGAATTGTCACCCAATGATGAGGTTAAGGATACAATAGAAGAACTAAATAAATTAGGTATTAAAAATATTAAATTCGATCCTGAGATTGTGAGAGGGTTTGATTATTATAACGGTATTGTTTTTGAAATATACGACACAAATAAAGAAAACTCTCGTTCCATTTTTGGTGGTGGTCGTTATGATAATTTAATGGATATATTTGGAAAGAAACCAGTACCAGCTGTTGGGTTTGGTATGGGCGACGTTATAACAAAGGATTTCCTTGAATTAAGAAACCTCTTAACAAAATAAAGAAAAGTTGCGTACCTTTATATATGCACCTTATCAGAGGAATTAATATTTGAGGAACAAAATTTAGCGCAAGAAATCAGAAATAGTGGGCTTAGAGTTATAACGAATATTGAGGACAAAAAAATTGGACTACAGATCGAAAAAGCAAACAAACAAAATATTCCCTACGTAATCTGCGTTGGAGAAGATGAAGTAAAAAAGGGTAAATACAAACTTAAAGAACTGGAGACTGGTAAAGAGACAGAAGCATCAATAAAAGAACTTATCGATATAATTTCTTTATAAAAAATGAGAAAAATAGTCTTTGATATTGAGACAAAAAATTTTTTTAGTGATGTTGGTTCAAACAATCCAAAAGATTTAGACATTTCTATTGTATCAATCTATGATTCAGAGTCAGATTCATATAAAAGTTTTTTACAGGAAGACTTCCCTCTTTTGTGGCAGATAATTGAAAAGGCTGATTTGTTAATCGGCTATAATTCAGACCATTTTGATATACCACTTTTGAACAAGTACTATCATGGCGATCTTTCAAAAATCAAGAGCGTTGATCTAATGAAAGAAATTAGAGAAGTGCTAGGAAAGCGTCTCAAGCTTCAAGATGTTACAACCGCAACACTCGGCGAAGGAAAGATCGCATCAGGAATAGATGCTGTGGTATGGTGGAGACAAGGAAAGATCGATGAAATCAAAAAGTACTGCGAAGCAGACGTAAAAGTGACCAAGGAGCTCTACGATTATGCCCGAATGAATGGAAAACTTAAATACAAAGATGGAAATGAAATAAAGGATCTTATTCTAGACACGTCAGACTGGGAGACGATTAGAGAGACTGGAATAACTCAATCTCTAGGATTTTAAAGAAAAATAAATATTAAAATTGCGAGAATTATTCTATATAAAACAAACCAATTCAAAGAGTGTCTTTTAACAAACCTAATTAAATAGTGAATAGCTAACAGCCCAAACACAAGGGATGTTATTGACCCAAAAAGAATCTGCCAGTCAAAAGCCCCCGCCTCTCCTATTTCAATAAGCTTCTTTGAACCTGAACCCAAAATTATTGGTACAGAAAGTAGAAAGGCAAATTTTGTCGCAGACAACCTATCGAGCCCAAGAAACAAACCACCAGAAATAACCGCGCCTGAACGAGAAATTCCGGGTATTAGTGCGAGTGATTGAAAGATTCCTATCCAGAATCCCTTTCGAGCAGTCAATCTTCCGTCTTGTTTTGAAACCTCCTCAGCAATCCACATTAACGCTCCACCAAGAATTAATGTTACGGCGACAAGCACAGAACTCCTAAACTGATTTTCCATTATATTTTCCAAAAACAAACCGAAAACTACCGCAGGAATTGTACCTAGAATTATTGCAATAATAAGAGTCTTGTCTTTGTCAGGCACAAAACGTCCTCTCATCCAATCAAAGAAACTTTTCAATAGAATTTTGATGTCAGACCAAAAATAAAAAATCACAGCTACTGCAGTAGATAGTTGTAGAACCGCGTCAAATGAAAGATCCATAGGACCCTTTAATCCCAAAATCTCTCTAACAATAATTAAATGACCTGTTGAGGAAATAGGTAAAAACTCTGTCAAACCTTGCACTGCTCCTAATATAACTGAATCAAAAATTGTCATTAAATATCAATTTCGGCTTTTTTGGCATTAGATTGGATAAAAGATTTTCTCGCAGGCACATCAGTTCCCATCAACATATCAAAGACTGCATCAGCCTCCGCAGCATCTTCTACAGTAATTTTTTTCAAGGTTCTTCTCATTGGGTCCATTGTTGTCTCCCAAAGCTCATCCGCATTCATTTCTCCAAGTCCCTTATATCGCTGTACATTCATTTTTTGCGCTGTCTTTTTTTCTTCTTTCTCATCTTCTTTCTCTTCCTCATCAGCCCCCTCTTCACCTCCTACTTGTTCTTCGGTAGTATTTGCAATCTCGTCTAGATCCACCTTTTCCTTTTTCATGAATTTGTCTTTTTCTGTCTCAGTATATAGGTAAGTTATATCTTTTCCTCTCTTAATTTTATAAAGAGGAGGCCTTGCAATATAAATATGTCCTCCCTCAACAAGAGGCAAAAAATATCTATAAAATAGAGTTAAAAGAAGTGTCCTGATGTGAGCGCCATCAACATCGGCATCTGTTGCTATTACCACCTTGTGATACCTCAGTTTTGATAAATCAAAAGTATCTCCTATCGCAGTCCCAAGTGCGATTATCAAATCTTTTATATGATCTGTTGAAAGCATCTTATCAAGTCTTGCTTTTTCAACATTTAAAATTTTTCCCCTTAGAGGCAAGATCGCTTGTGTTCTTCTATCTCTGCCCGTCTTTGCAGTACCACCAGCAGAATCTCCCTCCACCAAGAATAACTCAGATTCTTCCGCAGATTTTGTTTGACAATCCGCAAGTTTTCCAGGCAAAGTCATTCCTTCAAGAAGTCCTTTTCTTAAGATTGAATCTTTTGCGGCTTTTGCAGCTTTTCTGGCTCTTAAAGCAAGAATTGATTTTTGAATTATTGCCCTCGCATCGTCTGGGTGCTCTTCAAGAAATGCCCCAAATTGTTCTGCAAAAACCGTATCAACAGCGCCTCATGCTTCAGGGCTTACAACTTTAGCATTTTTTTGACATTCAAATAGGATTT
>CAZOXE010000048.1:0-4058 GCA_964583835.1 uncultured Candidatus Saccharibacteria bacterium
CGTAAATCAACCTCAATAGATTATACTTCGCACGATAAAATGCAGGCGGTTGAAGCGACCTTTGATTACCAAAATATTTGTTCCAAGAATATAAGTATAAAGTGGTCCCAAACATATCTCCTCTTTGATATGCCTTGTTCCACAGACTTAATTCCCCACTATCAGTAACAAGGATTTCTCTTGTTGGATCAAGTTTCTTTACAAAATCGATCTCTTGCTTCAAAAATTCCTCGTCAAAATTACCACAGTGATTACTTGCATAGACCTCTAGGTAAGGCTCATTTTCTACTTGCCAATTAATAACATTAGCTTTATCTTTGTAACGTCTTACAACAAGCTCAATATATTCAAGAATTTCAGACTTTTCTGATTCCCAAGAAATATCATAAGCCCACACAGGGATATGACATTCTGGCCATCGAGGTAGTCTCCTCCCAATAGCGAGGATCACATCCACCCCTCTTTTTTGAGCCTCATTTATCTGAAAATCTAACTCTTCAAAACTATATTGATCCTTTTTAGATTCGACCATTGTCCAATGAGCTGAAAGTCTCACGCGCTTGATGTTTAATCCATCAAGAATTTCCAAGTAGGCTTTCTTCCAATCAAGATTGAGTTCATCTGCGTACATTTTGTTAAACGACACGCCATATTCAATCGTTTCTGGTTTAGGAGTAAGGGCAATCAAATAAATAAGTGCAAGAATGAGAATTGCTGCAAAAACAACTATCTTGATTATTTTAAAAAATTTCTTCATTAAGAAAACAGGACAAAGAATCCTAATACTATAATAACAATTGAAAAGAATTTTTGTAGCCCTTCTTTCCAATTTATATTTTCACCAAATTCATGTGGGGTGTGCTTGCCGAACAAAATACTGAAAAAGAGAAGAAAAGCAAACTGAAGACCTGCAAGTGCCTGAACAATTGATGGATTGCCAATATCAATTGCTTTTAGAATAAGAAAAGCCGCAACTCCAGCAAGAATCTTATTTACAATAACAAGCGCTCCTCCACTTTTTCCTGTAATCTTTGGTTGATTTAATATCTTTTCTCTATATTCCTTGGAAAATAAAATAAACAAAGGGATTATAAGATACCCAACGCTTAACCAAAAGAATCCATTGTCAAAATTTGTTTCAACAAATAGGATTTTCGCGGATAGAATATTTACTGCAAAAAAGAATCCAGACAAAACAGAAAACAAGAGATCGACCTTCCTAAATCTGAAATGAGAAACTGATAATGTTCCTATTATTAAGAGCGTAAATCCAAGAGCAAAATTGTTTGGTAACGAAAGTCCGAGCAAAAGAAAACCTAGAATGAGCACGAAAACAGCGGAAGATGACCCGATAACTGGAACCACGTCTGATGCGTCAGATTTTTTGAATGCTGAATACATCGTGGTCAGTGCAAAGAATAAGCTTATACTTCCAAAAACAGACATAAGAATGGTAAGAAAACTTGGCAAATAAACATTCTCTATTGAAGGCAGGCTATAGTTTGCAAATGGAATTGTTATTGTGCCAAAAAGGAAAATAACAATAGAGATCCCTGAAAGGACTGTTATGTAAAATGCATAAACTACTGGCCGTGCGACCGTCCTTGATGTCACGATATATTTATCAATTATCGCTACAAGTGCATTGATGAATTGTCCAGCGACCACTAGTAATATCCAGATTGGCATATATTTATATTAATAAACCATTATTTTCACAGATTCTTTTGTAAACAAAAGCTGATCTTCTTATTGATCTTTTCATCGTAGCAGGGTCAACTTCTACCAATCCGAACTCTTGTGCAAATCCGTGTGCCCACTCAAAGTTATCCAAAAGTGACCAATACATATATCCTCGCAAATCGACCTTGTCTTGTATCGCTCTATGCATCCAATAAACAAGCGATTCTATATATTGAGCCCTAAATACGTCTTCTCTATCAGCAAGCCCTGATTCGGAAACATACACAGGCTTTTTAAAACGCTTAAGCTCAAGTAAGACATGATAAATCCCCTTCGGATCAAGCTCCCATCCGATATCACTCTTTAGATAACTTGTCCCGAAACCAAATTTTTTATGTAAATAATAGTTTAGACCGATAGCATCATAGTGCCCCATCAAAAGATTTAAAAACCAAAAATTCCAAACGTGTCGCAAGACGACAAGCATAATCTTATTTAAAGGATTCCAGTCTGTATAAAAATACATATTATTCTTAACGAGACTGACTTCACTCATCGGAGCGATCTCTTTTATGTACTTATACCCTTCAATATGTGCACGAGCCAAGTTATAAACTACCGCTACAAATCTAAAAATGTTTGTTTTGAATGGTGGCCAATGGCCTGAAATCCATCCATTTGATGCATATACCATCGGTTCGTTCATGGTAGCCCAATTAAAACAGAGGTCACCCAATTCACTTACAACATATCTGCAATATCTCGCAAAGATCTTTGGTGACCGAGGATTTTCAAATCCTCCTTTGTTAGAGAACCAGATTGGTATTGAAAAGTGCCAAATAGTAACAAAGGGTCTGAGACCTCTTTTTCTAAGAGCAAGAAGAACCTTTCTATAGTGTTCTATCTCCTTTCTGTCAAATTTACCCTCCTCAGGCTCTATTCTTGCCCACTCAATAGAGATTCTTTGGGAGTTGTGTCCTAAAGACTTTGCAATATCAAAATCTTCTTCATATCGATTATAATGATCCGCTGCACGACCAGCGAAAGGAACTCTCCCCTCACGAGCCGCCTCTGCCCAATCACAATTTTCAATACCCCCCTCAACTTGATAAGACGAGGTCGCTGCACCCCAGTAGAATCCAGATGGAAATTCTAATTTCTTTTTCACCCCTCGCGTTTAGTTATTAATAACATACTCCTTATATTATAAACCAAAAAACCCTTTTAAATAAGATGTCTAAAATTTATATAGACGAAAATAAGAAGTTATTTTTTACTTTTTTCCACCAAGAGCAAAATTTCCCGGACCAGAAAGAGATAATGCAATGGATGTTAAGAGTAAGACGAAATTATATTCAATTTTCGCAAAACCTGCGTCAATGCCAATAAAGTAAATTGCTCCAATCATAACAACGGCTAGACCTAGAGCAGAGAGTTTTGTATAGACTCCTAATAAAACCCCGAGCCCACCAACTATCTCAACTGCTATTACAAGATATGCAATGACTGCCCCAATTCCAAGAGAGCCAAAAAAACCAAGCGTCTGTTCAATGTTCATTAATTTTTGAACACCATGAAAAATAAAAACCACGCCGAGAGCAATTCTTATCAAGAGAAGCGAATTATTTGTATTCATATGAATTTATTATTAACTCCTTAAGGATTGCAATATTATAACACTACAAACTCGTGATATCATATAGCTAACATGGAAAAAATTGAAGAAAAAATCAATGAACTAGAGAGAAAGATTGATGAAATGGCTAAAATAATAAGGAAATTATATTTAACTTTTCTTTGGGTCATCATAATATCAATCGCACTTGTAGTCCTCCCTTTTATCGGTTTAATGTTTGCGATTCCAAGTTTTATCGACACTTACAGCGCACTTCTCGGAGGATTCTAATCAATTCGTATATCAACACTTTCTGAAAGTTTTTCTTTTATTATTTCTAGATCAGCTTCAGAATAATTATTTCCTCTCAAATCAATAACTTTTAAATTTGATAAATTCCCAAGTTCGTATGGCAAACCAGTGATCTTGTTATTTGAAAGATCAAGTATCTCAAGATTTGTCAGTTGTCCAATTTCGGCAGGTACTCCAGTAAAATTATTATCACTCAAATCCAAAATTCTCAGATTTTTTAGAAGACGAATTTCAGCCTGAAGAGATCCTCCGAGTGAATTATTTGATAAATCAAGATGTTCGATATTTGTATTATTAAAAACATCACCAGAAACCTTCGTAATTCCTTTGTTACTTAAATCAAGACTTGTGTTTGTGTTAATACTTATTCCCAAGCAAGGAGCCGAAGGAATATCACCTGAAGGATTGCCATGTTTTACCCACTCGCCATTTTCACAGATCCAATAGT
>CAZOXE010000049.1:0-498 GCA_964583835.1 uncultured Candidatus Saccharibacteria bacterium
CCCACTTACCATTGATCTTGTATTTAACTAGATTGAGTCGTGATTTAAGAGTAGGAAGTAAGTAGTTTGAAGATGGAGATAAAATAAAAAAATATGTCTCTCCTCTTGGTTCTTCAATAACTTTCAAAAGAGAATTTTGTGCTTCGCGTAAGATTCTATTTACTATCAAAATAATAACTTGTTTTCCATTTACACTCTTTTTTGATTGTATTTCTTTTATAGCCCTCGCCTCTTCAATATTTAAAACATCATATTCCCTTATAACGAAATCAGGATTGTTAGCTTTTTTAATTCCTAAATCATTTTCTAAAAAATGAAAAAGGTTTTGAAAGACCGTATCTTTGTCCCCTTCTATAAAATTTGCATGATGTAGATTGTTTTTTGAAAACACTACTTAATTATAGGAAATATACTATCTTTTAGCGATAATTGATTTTTTGTATGTATCCAAATGCTCTAATGCGATTCCTGTGCCACGAGCAACACAAAATAATGGAT
>CAZOXE010000049.1:508-3930 GCA_964583835.1 uncultured Candidatus Saccharibacteria bacterium
TCGACGGTAGACGAGTTCCGCAAAGTTTCTAAGCTGCGAAGTCCCGCCAGTCATCAAGATTCCTTTATCAATAATGTCTGAAGCAAGTTCTGGAGGCGTTTCTTGCAATACATCTTTAATTGCCTTTATCATTTCCCTCAATTCTTTCCCTATCGCCTTTACGACTTCATTTGTTTTTAATTCAGCAGACCTTGGTAAACCAGTCAAAAAATCCCTTCCCTTTATTGTCATTGAAAGCTCTTCATCAACTATTACTGCAGATCCGACTTTGATCTTTATATCTTCAGCCATTTTATCTCCTATCGCTAGATTGAAAGTCTTTTTAATGTAGTCGGCAGTAGCTTGATCAACTTTATTTCCTGCGCATTTGACCGATGTACAGGAGACAATTCCTCCAAGAGAGATGACCGCAACATCTGTTGTGCCTCCACCTATATCAACAACCATATGCCCGCACGCTTCGTGTATAGGAATACCGGCACCAATAGCAGCAAGAATCGGTTCCTTAACAACATAAGCATTTTTCGCACCTGCTTTTATTGCTGCTTCAACAACAGCCCTTCTTTCAGTTGAAGTCACTCCGGCAGGAACAGAAACTAAAACCTCCGGTCGCCAAATATTCCACTTTCCAAGTGATTTGTTTATAAAATACCTAAGCATCGCTTCAGTAACTCTATAATCAGCGATTACTCCATCTTTCATTGGTCTGTACGCAATGATGCTGTCTGGTGTTCTGCCTACCATCGTCTTTGCTTCGTTTCCAACTGCAAGAATTTTATTGTCTTCTTCTGATACTGCTACGACTGATGGCTCATTTAAAATAATTCCCTTCCCAGGAGCAAAAACAAGAGTATTTGCAGTACCCAAATCAATACCTAATTTAGGAGTAAAAAATCCCATAAGTAGGCATACTATACTTTATAAAATCAAATTGGTCAAAATAAATGAGCCCTTGTTAAAGGCTCATTATGTGCCTAATGAAATTGATCGCTCTTAGTACAGAATCAATCACGCCAATCAAGCTGACTATTCCAAGGCACACTATTATCTCGTACACAGCGACCGATGTAGGTCTGAAAAATTGGCTGAGATTTTCATATTCTGAATTACACATAAACAGAAGTGAGATCCCAACAACTAAAGATAAAAAGAGAAATAAGCTCATTATTATAGCGGTGCTTACAAGTTCACTTTTTATCTTCTCCAGTTCATCTCTGCTCATCGGGCACCTTGAAGAACAGCAACAATTTTTGTTTGGATCCATATAGGCTCCTTTCTAGTAATTATTATACCCATTTAATACAAAACTTAACAACATATTTTAGTGCTTGTATTTTTTCAAAAGAGTTATAGATTTTAAGTAATGTTTATAGTTCATATTTCCCCAATCGTTAAGGGGCCATCAAAAGACACACTTACCTATTTCTCCTCAGAAAAAATAGATGAAGGATCTATTGTACGAATAAAAATACGACAAAAGATTGTCTCAGGAATAGTCGTTGGCAATGAAAAAGTAAGTGAAAATAAGACAGAAATACGCTCGTTGTCTTATTCCTTAAAAAAAATTGAAAAAGATAAACCTAAGAAAATATTTTTGAGTAGCTATTTAGATGCAATAAAAAGGACATCACAATTTTTTGCATGCCCTGTTGGGTCAGTATTATCTTCATTAGTGCCACAGAAAATAATAGAACAGGTTGATAAACTTTCATTTCATACTGACAGTTCAAGTGTAAACAATAAAAATCCAAACATTTCTATAATACAGTGCGAAGAAGAAGAGAGATTTGCTCATTACAGAAGTCTTATAAGAGAATCTTTTGCGAGAAAAAAATCAATATTTATGATTCTTCCGTCTATTGAGGAGGTTATTCAAGCAAAAGAAAAACTTGAAAAAGGAATAGAAAATTATGTGCATGTTTTGCATGGAGAGCTCACAAAAAAAGATCTGCTTTTTAAATGGAATTCTATCCAAGAAGAACCGCACACTGTCCTTATAATAGCTACGCCCACTTTTCTTGGTTTGCCACGAAACGATATTGGCACTTTTATACTTGAGAAAGAAAAATCAAGAGGCTACATACAAATCACTCGTCCGTATATTCATATTAGAGACTTTGTAAAAGAACTGTCAAAAGAATCTGGCGCGCGCTTAATACTTGGGGATCTTCCACTATCAATCGAGTCAGTATCACTGTTCAATAATCACGAAGCAAATGAATACGCTCCATTAAAATGGAAAATACTTTGTCCTGCAAAAATCAAATTAATAAACATGTCCGAGCTACAAAAAATTGAGGGTAACAAGGAACAAATGATAATTAGTGGCGACCTTTCTAAGCTTATTCTAAAAAACAAGGAGACTAACGGTAAACTGTTTATTCTCTCAAACAGGAAAGGTCTTTCACCGTTAATTTCATGTAATGATTGTGGTACCGTCGTATCATGTAAAAAGTGTGGATCTACGATTTCACTACATCAGGCAAAAGGCTCATCAAAAAAGATTATGCTTTGTCATAAATGCGGACAGCTTGATCGTATTCCAGAAGAATGTGAGGTGTGCGGTGGGTGGAACCTCGTTCCGCTCGGAATCGGCGTTGACACTGTTGTGGAAAAAATAAAAGACTATTTTCCGGATATTCCAATATATAAATTAGATAGAGATAGTTTCAAGACAAATAAACAAGCCAAAAATGAGATAAAAAAGTTTCTATCATCATCGGGAAGTGTTTTGGTTGGGACAGAAATGGTGTTTGGCTATTTAAAAGAGCCCATTGAAAATACTGCTGTCGCTTCTATAGATTCATTGTTTGGGCTATCGGATTATCAAATAACTGAAAAGATTTTTGATTTATTATTGAAAACTAGACAACTTGCGACCGACGATTTTCTCGTTCAAACAAGAAGAGTCGGAGATCAGGTGTTTGAATATGCACTTTCAGGAAACCTGATTGACTTTTATAGAAAAGAAGAAAAAGAAAGAAAAAACTTTGGATACCCACCTTTTAAAAACCTTATAAAGGTTTCAATTCAAGTTACAAAACAGAAACTTGAAGAAGAAACTAAAAAACTTGAAAGTATCTTTGAAAAATATGATCCAGATATTTTCCTAGGAACTGCAAGCAAGTTAGTTCAAAAACAAACTTTAAATCTACTTATAAAAGTACAAAAGGAAAATTGGCCTGACGAAGAGATAATTTCAAAACTTAAATCTCTCTCTCCAGCATATTCAATACAAATAAATCCAAATTCAGTTATATAATTGACATTTTCAAGTTAGCGATACACTATGTGTTCAGAACGGAGGACAAAAGTGAAGCTAAATCAAGCAGCAATCGATTCAATTAAACTGAATTGGAAGGGTGGATGCGCGAGTTTGATACACATACTATTATCTGAGCTTCAAATCCACGAAATAAGAA
>CAZOXE010000050.1:0-3879 GCA_964583835.1 uncultured Candidatus Saccharibacteria bacterium
AGAGATAGGGCTATCCTTGAAATGTTGTTTTCGACTGGCCTTCGTGTTTCTGAGCTGTGTTCGTTATCAAGAGAGATTGATCTAAAGAGAGATGAGATTTCTGTTAGAGGTAAGGGAGACAAAGTAAGGGTTGTTTTTTTGTCAGATGAAGCAAAAAACACTGTAAAAGCATATCTTGATAAGAGGAAAGATATGGACGACGCTCTTTTTGTTCAAGTTGCAGGTAAAGGAGGTGAGAAAGTCTTAGAAAAAAGAGATTCTTTAAGATTAACTCCAAGGTCTGTTGAGAGAATTGTAGCTTATTATGCAATCAAAGCAGGTATTTCAAAAAAAGTTACACCTCATGTTGTAAGACACTCGTTTGCAACTGATTTATTGCAAAATGGAGCTGATTTACGCTCAGTTCAAGCACTTTTAGGGCATTCAAATATACAAACTACACAGGTTTACACTCACGTTACAGATAGGCATCTTAAAGAAATTCACAAAAAATTTCATGGAAAGAGATAAGATGTTTCATGATAAAATTATCGTATGAAATTAATCTCTTGGAATGTTAATGGTGTTCGAGCACTCGAGAAAAAAGGTGGATTTGATTGGCTTATCAAGCAGAAGCCAGATATTTTTTGTGTTCAGGAGTTAAAAGCAGAAAAAGAACAATTATCCCAAGAACTTCAAGACCCAGAAGGATATTTTTCATATTTTGATTCTTCAAAAAGTAGGAAAGGATATAGCGGAGTCGCGGTTTTTTCTAAAATTAAACCCGAAAATGTCACTTATGGCCTTGGAGTAAAGGAGCTTGATCAGGAAGGGCGACAAATCAATTTATTTTTTAAGGACTTTATATTTATTAATTGTTATTTCCCTAACGGTGGTGGTGGACCAGAAAGATTAGAATACAAGCTTAAATATTATGAAGAGTTTCTAAAGTTTGTAGATAAATTAAGAAAGAGCGGATATAAAGTAATCTGGACCGGGGATGTAAATGTCGCTCACACAGAAATCGATATTGCTAGACCAAAAGAGAATGAAAATCACGTAGGTTTTTTGCCAATAGAAAGAGCGTGGATGGATAGAGTGAAAGAAAATGGATGGGTTGATGTTTTTAGATATTTTGAACCTGTCAAAAAAGAAGTGTATACATATTGGGATATGAAAACTTTTGCACGCGACAGGAATGTTGGTTGGAGAATTGACTATTTTTTTGTTTCACCTGAGCTAAAAAAGAACTTGAAAAGATTTATTACACACGGAGATGTGTTTGGATCAGATCATTGCCCTATTGAGTTAGATATAGAGGTGTAAAAAGAAATCCAAATAAATTTTGAATAAAAAAACCGCCTGAGGGCGATGGAGGAAATATAAGGAGGAAGGAGTTTTATATTTTTTTAACGCGCTCAAACGGTTGTTACGAAGTACCGTCGAGTGAGTTGGAAAAGTACCTTACAAAAAATGTTTTGTTTATAGTTTAGTGTGTACTCCTCGGCACCCATTCGGCCTTCGCCAAAATATTAAATTGTGAATGTACTCGGCATGTCAGCCGTTGGAAAGAACTCTTCAAAATCTCTGTCCTTTATTATATGTCCTTTAAAAATAGTGTAAAGGACAAAAACTGTGGATATCTATTTTACTCCATGTTTCTTACGAATTTCTCTGATTTCCTTTTCCTCTTCCTCTTCTTTTTTCTCTCTACCCTCTTCCCCAAGTTGTCTTAATTCATTTTCTGGTAGTTTTGATAGTTCAATAGATCTATTCTCAAGATATTCCTGATTATTTTTTGACCCATCCTCAATTACTTCCTCAAACAATGCATGCAAAATATAACCAATTTTTGGTCCCGGTGTTTCATGTGTAACTTTCATTATTTTTGATCCGTCGATTTTGAGCATTTTAACTGAAACAGGTTCTCTAAGAGCCTCATCAATCATAGATTTATACTTCCTAAGTCTATATGGTTCTGCTTTTGGCCTTCCTGTTCCAATTCGATCGCAAATTCTGAGGTTAATTATATCCTCTACGTTTTCTGGACCAATATTAGCAACTAGCCTTCTCACAGCTGAAAGTGTTATTTTCTCAGGATCAGCAAAAAACATATGCCATCTTACAAGTTTTTCAACCTTTTCTATCACTTTAATTGGAAATTTAAGGTTTTTAAGTGTTTCATGTGTAACTCTTGCTCCAACAACCTCGTGTCCATAGAAAGTGGTCCCTTTCTTTTTTGATGACCTCTTTGTCTCAGGCTTAGAAATGTCGTGAAAAA
Source organism: uncultured Candidatus Saccharibacteria bacterium (assembly GCA_964583835.1). Classification (GTDB taxonomy): domain Bacteria; phylum Patescibacteriota; class Minisyncoccia; order Phycocordibacterales; family CAZOXE01; genus CAZOXE01. Next base: position 2,261 of record CAZOXE010000050.1, read on the forward strand.
GAGAAGCAAGCCTTAGATCAAGGGAAAGTTTTAGGTCAGCAGAGTGTTGAAGGGTCCTTAATATGTGCTCCCAGACTGTATATTTATGAGCCTGCTTTTCTTGTGAAACCCCAATAGATTTTGAGAATACTGGTGAAATGTAGTCCAATACACCTAATTTCTCGCACAGTACAAGGCCTTTCATCGGTTCATCTGACATAATGATCTTTATAAACTCATCCCTTATTCTCTCCTTTGAGATATGGCTTAAAAGATTAGCGTTTTTGAGTATCGCCTCCTGCGTTTCATGTGAAACTGCAAAATTTAGCTCTGTTGCAAGCCTAATCGCCCTTAATATCCTTAAAGCGTCCTCATTAAATCTGTGATCGGGGTTTCCAACACATCTGATAACCCCCTCTTTGATGTCAGTCTGTCCTTTATAAAGGTCAATAATTTGTCCTTTAGAATCTACGGCGATGGCATTGATGGTGAAGTCTCTCCTTTGTAAGTCATCACCAATTTTGTCACTGAAAATGACTTCATCTGGTCTTCTGTGATCAGAATATCCTGCTTCAATTCTATAAGGAGTAACCTCTACAACTCTCAATGTTTCATCTAAGGTTCTGTCGTTTTTTACACCAACAGTTCCAAATTGATTTTCGTAAAATGAATCAGGAAAAATATCTTGTATCTCATCAGGCGTAGCGTTTGTTGTTATATCCCAATCCTTTGGTTTCCTACCCAAAATTAGATCTCTGACACACCCGCCCACTAAAAAAGCCTCAAAGCCTTGATTTTCAAGCCTATTTTGTATTTCGGATATTTCTTTAGGTATCTTTTTTGTCACTTTGTTTGCGCACCCGGCAGGATTCGAACCCACAATAACGGTTCCGAAGACCGTTGTGATATCCATTTCACTACGGGTGCGTCAAACAAATTGTACAACACATAACCAAAATTAGAAAGAATATACAAAGATATTTTGATTTTATAACAATTGATATATAATAATTGAACGAAATTGCGGGCATAGTTTAGTGGTAGAACGAGTCCTTGCCAAGGATTAGATGGGAGTTCGATTCTCCCTGCTCGCACAAAATAGCATGTCTTTTATTTTTTGTTCTATAGAAACAGTTTATCCACCAAAAAAATGGCTAAAAATAACAAAAATGTGGAAAACCTTGGGGATATGTGTATAAAAGACAATGAAATTTAAGACAAATCAATGTCTAAAAAGGTCAAAAATATGGCTTTAAATAACGTTTTAATGACACAAACTGGACAAAAAATCAAACAAATTACACATTTAGATGTTTCACAGTTTCACGGAGTTAAATAAGATAATATGTGGGTGAGAAAGGGCGAAAAAAACATACTTGGAGAGAGTGGCGAAGCCGAAGTATGTAACTTTCTTATCAATAAAGGCTATAAAATAATAGACAGGAACTATTGGAGGAAATGGGGTGAGATAGATATTGTTGCAATAAAGACTGAAGTGTTTCACTTTATTGAGGTAAAGACCGTAACAAAACAAGTTTCATATGAAACAGATGGTAAAAATGAAGGCTATCGACCAGAGGACAATCTTCATTCGTGGAAACTCAAGAGACTGGGCAGGGTGATACAAACATATTTACTTG
>CAZOXE010000051.1:0-3815 GCA_964583835.1 uncultured Candidatus Saccharibacteria bacterium
TATGGAACGACCGCTGAAGCAGACGTCCTGTTGAAGGTGCCGATATCCTTCATAGTACACGAGTTAATCTCAAGAACATCCTTATCGGTCATTAGAGCAAGCAGCAAAAATGGATCGCCAAGATTGAGCATTTCGAGGAAATCAATGACGGGTCTGAGAAACGCTTCAACATTCTGCGTCGTGACTCTCACATAAATCCCATACATAATTTTCTTGATTGCAATGAAGATCTGACCCACTTCTGTCGACTCACTCAGACTGACTTTGTTTTTTTCTGCCGACTCAATTATCAGCCCAGCGATCAACGTCGTAACTCTTTCGCGTTGGTTGCGACCAAGAGTAAGAACAAGATCAATCAATTCTTTCGGCACAGGGAAACCCATTCTCTCAGAAATATCATTGAAATCGTGCATCAGATAAGTGATCTTGTCAGTAACGCGAAGTAGCCACGCCTCTTGAGTCATTCCTTCTCTTGCACGATCACCACCATGACAATTCATTGCCTCGAGCGTCTCATAGCAAAGATTCAATCCCCTTCCGCGTCTTTCAATCTTTTGAGCAACGATAACACCCATCGCCTCATGACAGAAATTGGGTTTGCCCATTGCTTCGGCCATCCACATCTCACCTTGATGACCAAACGGGACATGACCTATGTCGTGACCCATAGCGGCAACTCTTGCAAGATTCGTGTTGAGTCCCAGCATCTCTGAGGCAACAATGGTACACGCAACTACCTCACTTGTATGAACTTGTCTCGTCCTTACCAATGAGTTTGTTGGACGAGTAAACACCTGTGTCTTGTGAGGTAATTGTCTCCAAGATTTGCTCGACAGGAGTTTTGCTTCATCACTCAGAAATAGATCATCAAACGATAGTGGATCTTCAAAGTCTGTAAATCGCCTACGTCCCTTTTTTGACTTTAGATGGCTAAGACACCCTTTCAGTGAATCAGCCTTTTTCCAAAGAGCTTTAATGTCCATTTTCTTCTCCTTTGTTAAGGTTTTTCCTTTTTTAGATTATCCATTATTAGGTTCCTGTCAAATCATTTAAATTAGGTGCTAGAATATATCAATGAGTACAAGAAATATTATTGTTGGTGTAGTTCTACTTTTAATTGCAGCCTCAATTGCTTCCTATAATTTATTTTCTAAAGACAAATCGTTCACTGAAGAGCCCGAAGATGTCTTCTGCACTATGGAAGCCTTACAATGTCCTGATGGGTCATATGTCGGGAGATCAGGTCCTAAATGTGAATTTTCTCCATGTACACAAACTGATTTTATTAAAGGAATTCTAATTCTAGAGAATGAGCAATTCTTTCTTCTAGTTCCTTCCCCTGATCCAGAAATATATATGGAAGCTTATGCCATTCCAATTGAAATCCAATTTTCAAATGATTTGTTATCAATGATTAATAATGAAGTAATAGTTTATGGATCGTTTACTGAAGGAAGTTTGTACAGTGTTAAGTCGATTATACTTTCTAACGATTAAACTTTAGTGTTAAAATAAATATTATGACAAAAACATTTTCAACATTAGCTCTTATATTAATAATTTTGGCTCTGTGTGGAACATATCTTTATTACAATGGTTATTTCCAAAAGGAAAGCGAATTGGTAGTAATCATTCCTGAAGATATAGATGTTGAAGAGCCACCAAGAAAATTGGTATTTGTTGATGACTATTTAAACGGGAGTTATCTAGTTGGAAACAACGAATATCAACTTACAGAGGGTAAATTTGAAAATGAAATTACTGAAGAGTCGGCACTTAAGGAGGTTGTCAAAATCGTTGGAAATCCGATAAAGAAAGATTTGAACTCAGATGGAAAAGAGGATTATGTTTTCTTGATTACTGACAATTTTGCAGGCAGTGGCTTGTATTACTTTGTTACATCGGCAATATCACGAAATGATAAGTTCTTCGGAACTAATTCAGTCTTACTTGGAAACATGATTTCTCCTACAACACTAAAAATTGTTGAAAATGAAATTGTTGTAAATTATTTAGACAGAGAGCTCACAGACCTTCCTTCAAAGAAGCCTTATGTACAGAGAGTAAAGACAATTATCCTAAACGATGAAGAGCTTGAAGAAAAAACACCTGTCTCTGTTGAGGATAGTTCTGCAACATCAACAGAAGGCTCTCTTTAATCACTAAAATGAAATACCTACTAATAGTTGTATTGATTGCCATAGTTTCTTTTGGCGCAATTTATATAATTAATAACAGAAACGACCTTACTCAGCCAGTAATAATAGATAGATCAAATACTGGATTTACTAATCAAATAAACACAGGTTCATATCGAGACCTAATAGTTCTTGATGAACCAAAACCTGATCAGACTATTTCTTCGCCAATTGTAATTAAGGGCAAAGCTCGTGGCTTTTGGTTTTTTGAAGCAACTTTTCCTATATCTCTTGTAGATTGGGACGGCAGGATTATTGCAGAAGGATACGCTGAGGCTAAAGATGATTGGATGACAGAAGAATTTGTCCCATTTGAAGCAGTTATAGAATACGACGAATCATTCTTAGATGAAATCTATTCAAATAAAGGTGCAATTATTCTACAAAAATCAAACCCGAGTGATCTTCCAGAAAATGACGATGCTTTTGAAATTCAAATTTTTTACAGTAAATAAAACTTATTCTAAATCTATTATTGCGAGTTCAAGTGGAAGACTAGTAATACTTGAAAAATTTATCTGGTTATGGGCTTCAATCAAGTGTTTCAAAACTTTAGAATTAATTTTACTATTTTCCACGTACAGAATATCTTCGATGTATTTATATTCGTCTTCGCCAACCTCTTCCTTTATTAAATCACTCATATTTTTTGCAGATCTTATTATCAAAATATATCTTACGAGGACAATGACGAGTTTTGTAAATGTTTTGATATCCATTCCTTGACTTGCAACTGTTGATAATACTTCAAGGGCATTATTTTTATCTCCTGAGGCAAGTGATGAAACAAAGGAATGAATGACTTCTCTTTTAGGTGCGCCTGTAACTTTTTCTACCTCTCCTATTGTAATTTTTTTGTCAGACGAGCTACCTATCACCTTTTGCAAGATTCCTAAAGTATCTCTAAACGAACCATCACCAAGGACAGCCATGAGCTCAGAGGTTGCCGAATCAAGATCATAGCCCTCTTCTTTTGCGATCTTTAAGACCATTTTCTTCAAAACACTTTGATTTGGTTTTTTGAAAGTATACAACTGACATCTTGATACTATTGTTTCAGGTAATTTCTCAAGTTCTGTTGTAGCAAGAATAAAAATTACATGATTAGGAGGTTCTTCCAATGTCTTTAGAAGCGCATTAAACGCTTCTTTTGTAAGCATGTGTACTTCGTCAATAATGTAAATCTTATATTCTGATGAATACGGTAATGTATGAACTCCCTCTCGTAACTCTCTAATATCGTCGATTCCCCTATTTGACGCAGCGTCAATTTCGTAAATGTCGTGTTGTTCAGTTTTTAAAGAGTCCGCAATTATTCTTGCAACACTTGTTTTACCTGTACCTCTTCCACCATAAAACAAGTATGCGTGAGCAATTTTCCCATTTTTTATTGATTCTCTGATTGGGTCAATTACATGGTCCTGACCAATCACCTCACTAAATTTTTGAGGCCTGTATTTTCTGTATAAAACTTGAGACATAGGAGGATTATATCATAAAGAAAAAGCCCCAATCTCGCTCAGAACGAAACTGGGGCCGAAGCGTGCGCCGAAGGCGCGTTTCGTAATTACCTTTCGATAATTTCCTCCACTGCGCAAGGGTAGTTCAAACAGCTCT
>CAZOXE010000052.1:0-3803 GCA_964583835.1 uncultured Candidatus Saccharibacteria bacterium
AAGCGCGACTAAAAATTTTGGATCACTTAACGTCATGTTTAAAAATTCATTCATATTACTAAATTTACATAATTATTTTCTAATTGAACAATAATCATCAGAACCCGCGCCATCATAATTATAAGGAGTTGAATTTTTTGGACAGTTAATTGCAAGGCCATTTGGCTCGACGTTAAATAATAGTATGTAACTAGAGAAATCTCCATCCGGGTCGTATACGTATTGTAGAAGTCTGTCTGGGTCCGATACAGGATCTTTAGGTTCTCCAGGTAAAAATCCTGCAGAAACAAGAACGAGAAGATTGGGTGGGTACTCACCATTTTTATTGTTGTACAATTCAAGAGCGTTTTGTATTTGATGTATGTCGTTTAACCTAACAACATTTCTTGCTTTCATTCTCGCTTTGTCTAATTCACTTACTGTCAATGATGTGAGTAACGCAATAATAGAAACCACAAAAAGTAATTCAATTAAGGTGAAGCCATTTTTATAAAAATCCTTCATCCTTATATTCTACCAACTTAAATTACAAATAGAAACGATATCTAGAATTTTGCTGTATCTGAGTAGACCCTTATTTCATCAAATTGTAGGGTGATTGAAGGGTTTCCAATGATCATTGAATCTTGATTCTGGTCAGATGAATTTTTTTGTAATCCTGTGGCAACAAGCTTTCCGTCAACAAACAATGTTTGACCAACTTCAGAATCTACAATATGGAGAACCTGATGGTATAGACTGTCATTGTAGTTCTCGTTTGAACATATCTGTTCACTATTCAAAGTCGCACATATTTTCCCATTCGTCAGATTGTACATCCTATCACCTTGTGTTGTTCCACTACCGAAATAGATTAGGTTACTGTTTTGTCCAGCGATTATCGTCTTAAACCAAAAACTCACAGTGTAATCTGTTTCAGGTATTTCAGGTACATTACCAAAAAAAACCCTGCTACCTGACAAAAGTCTTATTGCTTTACTTCCGTTATATGAGAGAAACGCCGGGGTCGTCCTTTGTCTCACCGGGGATATTATAGAAGTCGAATGGTGATTGTGACCAGAGCTGTCATATACTTTAGTTACATTAATATTGTTTAAATCAACCTTTTCCATGTTATATTCAGCAACCAAACTCGCTCCTAAAGAATGTTGTAGCGTTGCTGCGAATTGAGAGACGCTCGCGATTCTTGCCCTTTCTTTTGCGTCACTAACTTGGGTTACTATAACAGCACTCATAATTCCTATTATTGAAAAAACGAACAGAAGTTCAATTAAAGTAAATCCTGTATTTTTAATTTTAAATATCATATTACTGATGATTTATCGTACAAAAATTACCCTGAAGAGGGGCATTTATTGGGCAGTTACCACCACCAGCAGGTTCAAGGTTGAATTGTATGATATAGCTTGTGTTTGGTGAGGCTGACGAATATAAATAAACAAGATTTAGACCAGAATCATTGATAGGGTCAACCAGTGGCTCTGGCAAAAAACCAGCCGTTACAAGAGAACCCTGCCCCCCTGCTGTTGAAGGATAAACATTACCAGCACTACTTGTTCGAAACAGTTCTAATGCAGTTTGAATTTCGTGAATATTTCTAAGCCTAACTGTATTTCTAGCCCTTTCTCTAGATTGATTTAAATGTCCAAGAGCTATACTTGTCAGTAGGGCGATAATAGAAATAACAAAAAGTAGCTCTATTAAAGTAAAGCCTGATCTAGATCTTCGATTTATCATTAACTAATAATAACAGATATCACCACACGCGATAATAGAAAAAATCATTATATTGTGATAATCTGAGATTCGTAAAACAAATATGGAGAGGTGGCTGAGCTGGTCGAAAGCACCACACTGCTAACGTGGCAGGGGGTAAAACCCCTCGAGGGTTCGAATCCCTCCCTCTCCGCCAAATAAAAAAAACGATCATGCTGATCGTTTAAGGTCGTTTATTGAAGTGTGTGGACGCGAACAAAGTCTGGCTCTTTTAGGATAATATCCGTGATCACTTCTGTACCCTGGTCAAAAGTAGTACCTATTGTTGTTCTTTGTTGAGAAAGTAACTTATAAAAGCGCTCTCTTCCATCAATTGAAAAGATCATTCTCCCTGATATGCAGTGTAGACAAAAGGTTGTTGCAAAAGGACCATAACAATCCATAAGGTGTCTACACTTTGGATATGGTCCATTCCAATCAAACTCTCCGATTATTTCTCTGATCCATTCGATACCCGCTGTGCAATTGGCCTCTTTAAGTTTGTAAAGTAGTTCGTGCCATTTTCTATCACTGTAGATGGGGAAGGAGACTACAACAAAGTTTGTTCTATGGGTCTTAATCCTCACTTCTACCTTAATTATTGTGAGTACAAGCAAATCGAATAATGATCTAGATATAACTCTTGCCATCAGCAGCTCCTTTTTTGTTCTTTGCTCAAGATAGCACTTTTGTAGATAAAGGCAACAAACAAGATATTATATAATAACTTTTATTTTATTATATAATATTTCAAAATTAATGTGCGATTGTGTAGGCATAAATCCTTTTTGCCCCAGCATCAATCAATGCTTTTCCTGCCTCGCTCAAAGTCGCACCCGTTGTTACAACATCATCGATTAGGATAATATTTTTTCCTTTTATCCTTGTCTCATCTTTGACTTTAAAAGAGTTGACCACATTCGCCAGCCTCTTTTTTTTATTCAAAATCCTCGATTGGCTTTGTGTGTCTTTTGTCTTTATTAAATTTCTATCATCAAATCGTAGTGATCTGGTGCTATCAAACTCCTTCATAAACTCGAGAACGAGTTCGCACTGGTTGTATCCTCGTTCTCGTCGTCTATTTTTTGAAATTGGCACTGAAACTATGAGAGGATTATCAAAATTTCTAAAAACTCTTAAGTCCTGGAGATCTTCTAAAATAACAGCATATAATATTTCTGCCAGAATTTTTGCAATTCTCCTGTCGTTTCTGTATTTAAGTTGCCAAATTGCCGCTCTTACAAGTCCATCTTTGTATGAAAAAATCGCCTTTACATACTCATTTATGTTTTTCTCGTTTTTCTTTGCTCTCAAGTAAAATTGTCCAGCGTCCATCTTTGAAATCCTTCTTACATATTCAGAACGAGGAAAGAAAAAGTCTAATATTTTTTCAAACCAATCCATAACTTTTTTTAAAAGGTGCTATAATATAAGCACCAAGTATTTTCTATGGCAAATTTTTTCAAGGATCTTTTAGGAGAGTTCACATCAAAAAAGTCGGGAAGTGTCTTAGGTATAGACATCGGCTCTTCTGCTATTAAGGTCGTCCAGTTGAAAAAAGCCAAAGGTAGGGCGATTCTTGAAACATATGGAGAGATTGCTCTCGGTCCATATGCTCATGCTGAAGTTGGACAGGCAGTACAACTTCAAGTAGATAAAGTGTCAGAAGCTCTTAAAGATTTGCTAAAAGAAGCAAATGTTACGACAAATGACTGCGGAGTGGCGATTCCAACAAGATCAAGTCTTACGACTGTAATTGAAATCCCTGTGATTAGTGAAAAGCAGTTGGAGCAAATGGTCCCACTAGAAGCAAGGAAATATATTCCTGTTCCTATAAATGAGGTGGGTCTTGAGTGGATGGCTGTACCTGAAGATGAAAGTGAGTTTGAAGAGCTTAGAGAAAATCAACAAGTTGAAAAGAAAGTTGAGCAGAAAGCAAAATCAACGAGAGTTTTGATAGTCGCTATACACAACGATGTTATGAATACCTACAAGGAGATAATGCAAACAAGCGGACTCAGCCCAACTTTTTTTGAGATAGAAATGTT
>CAZOXE010000053.1:0-524 GCA_964583835.1 uncultured Candidatus Saccharibacteria bacterium
ACGAATGACCAGTCAATAATTGAATCCTCAGGAGATTTTGTTGGGTTTCCAATCATTGTTACTGTTCTTGTGTCTGGGTCACACTTAATCCAATTTGGAATATTTGCTTCTTTTAGTCTTTCTGTCACATCCTTAAATAAACCTTTTTCTAAACTAGAGTTTTTTATTGTTACGATATCTCCTTTCTCAACATCATATGATGGAACATTAGTTTTTCTCCCGTTTACGAGCAAGTGACCGTGAGAAATCATTTGCTTTGCCATAAATCTTGTCTTTGCGAGACCTGATCGTAATACAATTGAATCAAGTCTTTTTTCAAGTTTTTCAAAAAGCGCAGCTTCACGACCAGTACCTTTTTTTGCGAGAGCGCTTTTTGCATATTTTGAAAATTGTTTTTCTGTCAATCCGTATGTAAATCTTGCTTTCTGCTTTTCAAGTAATTGCTTACCGTATGTTGATTTAGGTTTAGAAGAAAACTTTGCTTGTTTTCTTGACTCAGATATTGCAAATTTCTGTGTCTGTGT
>CAZOXE010000053.1:534-2826 GCA_964583835.1 uncultured Candidatus Saccharibacteria bacterium
TGTCTTTTCGAACACGCTTGCCCCTAACTTTCTTGCTATTTTGTATTTTGTCTTGATTATCATATTTTAAACTCTTCGTGGTTTACGTGGTTTTGGTCCATTGTGTGGGACTGGTGTGATGTCTTTAATTGAAGTTATGGTGAAGCCCTTAGATACGAAACCTCTAATTGATGATTCTCTCCCTGCCCCAACTCCTTTTACAATTACAGATACTTCTTTTAGACCCATTTCCTTTGCTTGATCACCTAGAAGCTCACCAACTTTTGCTGCTGCAAAAGGTGTACCTTTTTTTGCACCCTTAAATCCAAGACTTCCACTTGATGAAGTTAAAAGGGCGTTACCCTTTAAGTCTGTTAAAAGGAGCTTTGTGTTGTTATATGTTGACTGAACATATAAAATACCCAAATCAATTTTTTTCTTTTTTGACGATGCTTTTAAACCACCTTTTGAGGCTTCATCTGCTTGATCTGCTTTTTTTACAATTCTTTTTTTACCCATATTTTATTTCTTTTCAACAGCCTTTCTACCAGACATCATTGTTTTTCTGACATTACCCCTTACTGTTCTAGAATTTGTCTTTGTTCTCTGGCCTCTAACTGGTAATTTTCTTGAGTGTCTCACCCCTTTGTATGATTTAATATCCTTCATTCGTTTTACGTTTGAAGCTACTTCTCTTTTTAAGTCTCCTTCTAGTTTAAAAGATTCAACAATTTTTCTTATTGAATTTTCTTCAGCCTCAGTTAAGTCTTTCGGCTTTTTTCCATTATCTATCTTTGCGTCAGCCAATATTTTTTTTGCTCTTGGTCTACCAATTCCATAAATAGCAGTTAATGCTATATCAATTCTTTTATTCTCTGGTAAAGTTATTCCTAGGATTCTCATATCTAAATAATTTTCTAACCTTGTCTTTGTTTGTGTCTTGGATCAGAACAAACAACCCGCAGTCTCTTGTTGCGCTTTATAATCTTGCAGTTCTTACACTTTTTTTTAATTGATGACTTAACCTTCATTTGAATTTAAGATCTTCTTGTTATCCTTCCCTTACCGCCATATGGATCTATATCAACAACTACCTTGTCTCCAACCAAGACCCGAATTCTGTTCATTCTAAGTTTACCGGCAAGGTAAGCAAGGGACTCAGAGCCGTCCTCGTAACGCACTTTGAAAATTGCATCAGGAAGCGCTTCTATGACGACTCCGTTTCTCTTTTCAATTACCTTATTATTTTGGTCACTCAAGGTTGTATGCGATATATTAACAAAAAAATAAAACCAGTCAAGGACTACCTGTGAACTCTATTTTACTATATTTATTCTAATCTTGTCTAGGTCCTCTGGGAAGGTATTCCTCCAAAGCGGGCTTATAGAGCTATCAGCCTTATCAATTCCTGAATAAACTTCTAATATCTCAGCAACTTTAGACTTATCCTTTCCGGATAATTGATTCTTTATCATCACAGTATCCACCTGCCACACAATATCTGCCTTCCCCTCTATCTTAAATGTAATTTCATTTGTGTCGTTGTTTATTTCTTCTCGATTTGATACAAGCGTAACTTTAAGATCGTCGAGGTTGCCTATCATTACCGGCTCCCCATCATAATCTTCTATTGTTGCCGATGCAATAAACTCACTTAATTTTGACCTATCAAAAATAAATGCTAAAGATGACAATTTCCTTTCAAGCACTATGTTTGATCCACTTTCCTTTTCTTCCCCATCTACAAATTCATTCACATATAGATCATTATAAAATATGTATGATTCAGGCAACTGTTTTTTTATTTCTTCAGGAGATCTTTCAATCAATTTCTTATCGAGTTCTGCAACTTCAATTCCCTTCGTCTCGTCATCTATCACTTTTTTGGTACCTACAAAGCCACCAGTCATATCAGTTGATGATAACGCGTAAAATGATTCATATCTTGGACTGCCCTTAAAGCCTGGGATGGTAAACTCTGTTTTCGGGATGTTGTATTCCTCACCTGAGCTATCAGCATAGATAGTGACCTCTATACTCCCTGGGGTGACCTTGCCATCAACAATTTTTTGCCCAGGGACTGTGACAGACTCATCAATTCGGTATATTAAGCCCTCAGGTGACTCGAATCTTGTGTTTTTTATCAACTTTTGTGGATTCGAGTCAAAATTATTATAAACAACTACTTTTCCTGACGCTTTTTTACTTACAGCTTCCTCTCCTGTTGATTGAACCGATTTCGATTCGTTTAATGTAACTAGTAATGTCTCGAACTGTAAACTTGATGAGTTACTTGATGCAATAAAATCATGG
>CAZOXE010000053.1:2836-3763 GCA_964583835.1 uncultured Candidatus Saccharibacteria bacterium
GGTTTAGTTCTACACTTATTGTTTTTGGATAAATATCCAATCTAGCGCTAGAAAATATAGATGATAATAAGAAGAACACAAAAATTACCAAAACTGCTCCTCCAAACCAAATAATTTTTTTTGGTATTATTGATTTTCTTGCTTTTTCGAGGTTTTCTGTTGGAAAATCTTCCTTTTTTATATAAGAAGAAGAATCTATCTGTGTCTCTGCCGCACTGATTTCCACTTTCTCTGTCCTTTTTATCCTTTTTGGTATAGGTATTTGTCTTATACTTTTCTTATTTTGTGGAATTACATCTTGAACAAAATTCTTCATACCATGATTATATCAAATATTTAATAATTTTTACAAATGCTTACAAATAAAATATTTCTCAATTTCTATAAAAACATCTGACATGTCAGTACTATTAGATGATTTTCCTGAAACAAGATATTTATCAATCACTTGAAGTTCTTGATTAGGAATTTCTTTCATCGATTCAGTTAATTTATAAACTAGATCACTAAATAATTCAGTTAAGTCTGGATAGGTTGTAATAAAAAATTTATTTGGAATTGGGACCTCCTTGTTTAGATTCATTAAACATTGTTTGAGTTCATTCAACCACTTATCTTGTATAGGCTTAATGAGTTGTCCTATTTTCTCAGTATTTTTAGACAAAGTAATAAGAGTATCATCTATATCATTCCCCTTTTTTAATCTCTCGTAAAAGTGGTCCCTACCAATATCAAAACTAATATTTTCCAATGGAATATTATCTACAACTAGAGAAATTTCGGTGTGTCTTCCACTTATATCTATATGGATAAAATTCCGTGTTTGTGGAAAAATTTCTCTAATAAACAAAAACGAGGACAAAGAAAAAGTGTGATTAGATATCTTTGCTGCTCCAAAATATTTATGAATCAATTCCTCAACAGTAT
>CAZOXE010000054.1:0-3753 GCA_964583835.1 uncultured Candidatus Saccharibacteria bacterium
CAAAGCAAGAATATATTGCAGAACCACCGACTTCTATTTACTACTACCTGAAACGGCAGTCTGAAGAACTGAACGATCAATTAAAAAAAATAAATAAATTAATCCCCGAACTGACCTCAATTTACTCTTTAAAAAACAGACCTAAAATAAGATTCTATGAGGGAACCGAGGGTCTAAAGTATGTCTATGAAGACACACTGACTAGCACTGAACCGATTCGTGCTTATGCGACCGTCGATGATATGCATAAAGCGCTTCCAAATTATTTTCCTGAGTATTATAAACGTAGAGCAGGTAAAGATATCTCTATTCGTGCAATTGTTCCAGGAACGTCGGTTGGTCAAGAAAGACAAAGGCACGATTATGAAGAAAAAAGGGAGACAGTTTTTGTCCCAGTTGATAAATATTATTTTTCACCAGAGATTAATATTTACGACAATAAAATTATGATTGCATCATGGAAAGAAAAGCTTGGTATTATTATCGAAAGCGAAGAAATCGCAGATGCAATGAAAAAAATCTACGAATTAAGTTGGCAAACTGCAAAAAATCTAAATAAAAGTATTATTTTCCAAAATTCCGAGCAGCAAAAGCATTGAAAGATGCAGTAAAATAATTTATTTTACGCTCTAGACATATCACACTTACAAAAGATTCCACCCTAGTGGAATTTTTTGTTTACTACTGCGTTACTGGTTTTGTTCCGTCGAAATATCCTTCTATTGCCCCGACTGTCCCACCGTCAAAATATTCAACTCTTCCCTCCTCAATGGCTCTTTGAATAAGTTCATTTGAATAAACCGGCTTAATACCTTCTGCACAAGAAATAGTTATGTGTGGATTTTTATTTTTTGATTTTGGATTCTCAACTAAAAGAGCGTCTCCTTTATCATCTGTCACTCTTCCTATTATTTTTAAATCACTTTCTTTACCAACCTCAAGATCATCAACCTTTTTTGGCCTAAATTCTATAGTTGAATGATGGCCGTATGTATTTGAATGCTTTGGTGGAATTTTTTCAGCAGTTCCTCCACATCTTTAACAAAATATGCAGTATAAACGATATTTAATCTTTCTTCACTGTTTGGATTTTCAAAACTCATATTCACTTTTTTAATAACTTATTAAAATCGTTGTAATTTGGTCTGAAGCCATATATTTCCTTGAATTTGCAATCAAATTTCTTCCTTGTGTTTTGAGTTTTCAAGTCTTTTGCTAATTTGAACAGTTTTTTCTTTCCAAACTTTTCTATAAGTAGAGCAATCACTGTACCTGACTCATCGTACACGCTTTCAGTCTCAGTTTTGTGTTTATCATAAAAATTCAAAAAAGTTGAAAGTCTATCTATGTTTTCAATCTTTTTGTATTGATTTGCCGTATACAAAGCAAATCCTTCCCAGAGCCATTTTGGACCGGCTTCATCTTTAGATATAACTTTGTAAAAACAATGACTTAATTCGTGCTTAATCAATGTTTTGTACTTGTTTTTATTGTATTTTTTATTCGTTTTTAATATTTCCAAGTAATCAAGAATAAAGACGTCACCTTTATGCACCCACCCAACAGCCCAGTCAGGAGTCTGTCTCTCAAATAGTTCATTTACTGTTTTTCTATCTTTCAAAATAAGGATTTTTGGTTTATTCATTGTCCATTTAAAACCATAAAACTTCTCAAGCTCATTTAGAGATTTATTATAAGCTTCAGTTATTAATTTATTTTTGTTTAATTCAATTAAAAAAGTCATATTGATTTGATTATAACAAAAAACCCACAGAATATCTTTATGGGTTAATTTCTGTTTCGTCCTTTTGGACTCATCAGCAAGAGTGCACACTCTTGAACAGAGAGGTTTTAAAGGTTAACCTCAAACCTAGTGGCACACACTATTTGACGATGGGGGACTCTTGAGTAAAAACCATCGCATCACCAAAGGTCCCAAAGCCCTTGGACTCATCCAAAACAAAGATTCGTTTCCCATCGTACCGACACCTCTTTTCTTCTTTGTCGGCGACCACCACGGTTGCTTCCTCGACCAAGTCAGTGGTATTGAAACCGTTGAAAGTGAACTGCATCTTGGTAAGTTCCTTCATCGAACCTTCATCGATGTCAAAAAAGACTACTTGGGATCGCCTTTTCTCAATGATTTGCTGGATATCCATCTTGGTTTCTCCTTGGTTGTTGTTTGTGAAAGATCTTCTGTTTCTGGCTTTCGCCTTCATCAGCAGAAATGCACATCTCTGAACAGAGGGATTTTAAAGTTAAACCCCGAAAACTGGTTTGCGAAACTTTTTTGCATCTTGGTGAGTAGTCCATCGGGCAATTTTTTGCCCGTGCTTGCTCTTCCGAGGCATAGATTTTCCAAACTTTCTATCCCTTTGGGACAGCGTTATGCGACCATTTTCCATTTTCATAAAAAAAAGAAGCGCGCCGTTTCCTCCTTTGTTAAATGTTCTCTGTTTCGTCCTTTGTCTGCCCACCATGGTATTGGTTTATGACTTGGACTCATCAGTCGCGACACTCATCGCGAGACAGAGAGAGTTTCAAGGTTAACTCTCAAACCTAGTAGAGAAACTACTATGTGGGTTACTCCTCACTCGTCGGGGTTGATTTCCGAGAGGATCTCTCCCAGAGATCTTCCCCCGATATAGAGATTAGAGCAGACCTCCTTGCAAGGGTAGGCCCCATCCTCCCCCACCTCACCAACAATTGAAATTAGGCTAATGGGGGTAAAGAGAAGGATCGTTTCTTTCGAAAACCGGATGACGACATTGCAGGATGCCGCCTCGGCTTCGATGAACGTTCCGAGCAGCTTCGGGCATTGGGGGCGATTGTCGAACTCGAAGGTGGCAATTCCTTCTTTGCCTGCTAAGCGACGGTTCATTTCAACCACATACTCCTCGTTGGTCATCTCTCCTCCTTTGTTTGTTGTTGTTTGTGAAAGATCTTCTGTTTCTGGCTTTCGCCTTCATCAGTCGCGACACTCATCGCGAGACAGAGGAGCTTTTCTATGGAGCTCCGAAAACCATAAGTGTTTTGATCGCTAACACATAACGTGACGCTTTAACAGCGGCTGATCGTCAACTTGAGCGTCTTTGCAAGATGACGAATAGGGTCTGCGCTCGGGGGAAGCGGAATGATGATGAAGTGGCCGCCGCCAACTCTTTCCCACTTCGCGAGTATCCCTGCCCTGTGAACGTTACTCGTCACAGTGTCCATGCGCTTGGAACAGGTGGCGCAATGCGAACAATCTACCCTCGCGATTTCCATAGCAACCTCATCACCCCGATGCTCGATCCTTCGCGTCCGCGACCATCCGTCAACTCGTACCACATCACTCGAGATTACTGAATTCATAACCTGTTCTCCTTTGGTTTTGGTTTAATGAGCTTCTGTTTCGTCCTTTTGGACTCATCAGCAAGAGTACACACTCTTGAACAGAGGGGTTTTAAAGTTAAACCCCGAAAACTGAAGAGATTCAGAGGGTCGAACTCTGAAGCGACCTACTTAAGATCGCGAAGCACAGTCGAGAGATCCAAGAGCTCTCGGTCCGCTTTCTCTGCCTCTTGGAGCTCCTCCACAATCGCGCGCTTTGCAACAAGCACATCGACTTGAAGTTTCGCCGTGTACGCTCCGAGACCAATCAAGGCGAGGATTAGAGCGAGGGTTATTCGGTTCATGTCTGCGTTCCTTTCTGGTTATTGTTTGTGAAAGATCTTCTGTTTCTGGCTTTCGCCTTCATCAGTCGCGACACTC
>CAZOXE010000055.1:0-3705 GCA_964583835.1 uncultured Candidatus Saccharibacteria bacterium
AGCATGAGCTGGAAGCTCAGTCTTGCCTTCCTCGATCTGTTTGACGAGATCGAGGTTTGCGTAGCCGAGTCCTGAGAAGAGTTCCCGAAGGCGATTGCACTGCTCGGTGACTTCCTTGGGCTTGTAGCCGGAGAGGTAGCCGTAGTTCGACGTGACCTCTTCATTGGTATACTGATTACTCACGGAGAGTTCCGAGATCTTTCCAATCACGAATTCTCGGATTGAGGATACGAACTCGGGATTTCCCTTGAGCTTCTCAGCCCCATCTTTGTCGAGGCCTGCGAGGGCTTCTTGAACGGGTTTTGAATTTCCCACATCCGCAATCATGCGGGTGAGGAGTGTGACTTGTCCTGACGTTGCTGCTGTTTGAGTAAGCGGTTTCATAACCGTTAGCTCCTTTCTGGTCTTGTTAGACCTGTTATATTAACCAAGATACGCCCTTGGGTTGCGACTAGTTTTGAGACGAGTTTTCTAAGCCCTGAATTAAGGCTCAAAAAGCTCGTCTCAATGCAGTGATTCAATTGTCAAAATCTACCTGTTATTATACTACATGATGTTATACTTAGTCAAGTACAAGAATTTGGCTTATATCTGGTACAATTCTTATGAGTCTAGGCTTATGTATAGCAGTTTGCGGATTGTTATCGCCGAACTCTGTTTCTTCAATAAATGCAATCAGAGTCTTCCCTACTAGGGTTAGGAAGAGAGTATTGTTTTGTAGAGATACTGCTTGTTTTTGTTTAAAGCAAACCAATAAAAAATAAGGTTTTGCTAGATTAAATTCAAAGGTAAAATAACATCTTGTTTCCAACAAGAAGCATTATCAAGTCTTGGTGATACGGATAGACAAAAACAATATCCAGACGGTGATGGCAAGTTCTCGAAGTCGCCCTACTTCAACTTCAACGACGACAAGGTCAAGTTCGACGCTAACGATGTCGGCTATGCCAACGACAACTATGGCTCTGCCTCTGGGTTCTTCCCGAAGTCTCTCATACTTTATTAAAAGGCATCACTGATGCCTTTTAATATTTTGCACTTGAAGATCTGATCCAGCCTCCAAGCATTCTACCTATCTCATCAATCATAGTTTGCAAAACAATATACTTTTTATTGTCTATCGCCTTTGTATCTTTTAGAGTTCTTATGAAAAATCTCAGAACATTTAGCCTTACGCTAGCTTTGTCTAATGATGACGTCTTAACACTTCCTTTTGTGTATCCAGCTTCGAGAAAAAATTCTAAAATATCTATTATCGTTCTTTCGGTTCGTTCGTAAATTGTAAATCTATCCTGTTTAGGAATTACTTTTCGGTACTCATGAAATGTTTTGTATAAATCAGATGTCTTTTTAATAATCGGTATATCTATGTCGTTCATAATATATGTTGAACAAAAATTTATTTAATAAAATAAGCTCTCTGGAAAATCTATTCAAGGCATGGGAAGAGTTTAAGCTTGGCAAAAGATCTAAAACCGATGTCATGCAATTTGAAATGGAACTTGAGAAAAACATATTCGATCTTTCTTTTAAGTTCCAGAATAAAACCTACTCTCATGGTCAATATTCTGGGTTTTATATCACTGACCCAAAACTTCGACACATCCATAAGGCGACAGTAAGGGATAGAGTGGTGCATCACGCTGTTTATAACGTCTTGTATCCAATCTTTGAAAAAACTTTTATCCAAAACTCTTTTTCTTGCAGAATTGGAAAAGGAACACACAAAGGTGTTATTGCCGTAAAAGAAATGCTTAGAAAAGTCAGTAGAAACAATTCCCATAGCTGTTATGCTCTCAAGTGTGACATCAGGAAGTTTTTTGACAGTGTTGATCAAGAAATACTCCTTTCTATTCTGAAAAAGAAAGTCAAAGATAGGGATACCCTGTGGCTGATGGAAAAACTTATCAACAGTTATAGTTCTGAGGACGGAATTACGAGAGAGAGAGAGAGAGAGAGAGTTCGGCGCTTCGCGCCAAAACAAAGGAATTCCCATTGGAAACCTTACTTCCCAACTCTTTGCTAATGTTTATATGAATGAATTTGATCAATTTGTTAAACACGTATTAAAGGTAAAATATTACGCACGATATACAGACGATTTTATTATCATATCAGAATCACGAGAATACTTAGAAAAACTTATTCCAAAGATATCAGATTTTCTAAACAACAGACTTCTTTTAGAGATACATCCTAAAAAAATATTAATTTGTAAATATCATCAAGGCGTGGATTTCCTGGGCTATGTTATTTTTCCTCATCATATCATCGTTAGAAAAAAGACATTAAAGAGAGTTTGGGTAAAGTTAAAAGGAAAATGCAGAGATTTCAGAAATGGATTAATCTCGGATGAATCTTTGAGGCAAACAATCAAATCCTACGAAGGTATAATGTCTCATGCAAATACACACCTTTTATGGGAAAAGATGAAAAATCAGATTTGGCTGTGGATGAGATAAATCAACTAAAAAACTACGTATCTCGTGCTAGCTCTTGTTGGCTGCGGGACTTGGACTCGAACCAAGATAAACGGATCCAAAATCCGTTGTCCTACCATTAGACGATCCCGCAATGTTTGCTACGGATAGAACCGTAATATCAGATAATTTACAACATTTATTACATTTTCTCAATATAATTGAATTAATAGAACTTTCGTGGTAGTTTCAGATTAGAAAAAGAAAGGACATTGAATGAAAAAGAAAAAAGATGAACTTGTGATCGAGTTTGGGCCTCAGCACATAAACGGCCATGCCGTCGGCATCGTGATGAAGGAATTGGTCAGACGCGCAATGGTCGTCATTCGTCGAGAACAGCAAAAATTTGAAATCAATGAAAAGGTCGGCTACTCTGGAAAAATGGATGACGTCTTTACATCTGCCGACACGGCTGCGCAAGAAATATACCTGAAATCATTGAGAGAGTGTTTCCCATATGCCGGAATTGTGGCCGAAGAAGACAGACTTATCGTCCGTTGTAAAAGGGGCTGTAAGGCCTACTTTACGATCGATCCTCTCGACGGAACAAAAGCCTTCATCAGACGCCAATCACATGGTGTTGGGACAATGATTGCCCTTGTTGTCGAAGGTAAGGTTGTCGCTGCTTATGTCGGCGACATCAATACACGCGAGATCTACGGTTTCAGACCCGGATCGGAAAAGGTGTTCAGAATCACCGGATTTGATACTTGTGAACAGCTTGGTGTAAAAGAGGTCAAACCATTCAGCGAACAGTACGTGTTGCTGAGAGATCCTGACTTCAAATTACCAACCGCAGTTAAAACATTTGCCCAAAGAGTATTCAAAAATGAGCTTGTTGATGGTTCTAGTATCGGGACTTGGATGGCTCGGATTTGGAAAGGTGAGGTCGCTGCTGGAATCCTTGAAAATAGTGGACCAATGACACCATGGGACTGGGCTCCAATAATTGGAATATCGGAAAGATTGGGATATGTTTTTCTTCAAGCAAGGCCAGAGAATAATTACTGGATTATCTGTAGTGGATTATCCGTTCCCAAGAGTCCAATAAACAGAAATCATCCATTAATCATTGTTCATCAAGATAATGTTATGGAGATCATAGACAGATACATTGACCTCGTAAAACGTACCCATTACAGTCTTTAGATTCTACGCCATCACCTGATGACGTTTTTTAATAAAAAAATCCAGCGCAATGCGCTGGATAAATCACCAGTCCAAA
>CAZOXE010000056.1:0-3680 GCA_964583835.1 uncultured Candidatus Saccharibacteria bacterium
TTCAGTCGTATTTTAACAGGATTATCAGTCTGCATTTTCTGTACGATGTCAGGATTCTTTGAATTCAATAAACAAATAGCAGGAAATGTAAATAAGTTAAAAAAGAATGGATCTGTGGCCATACCGACTATCAAATTCTTCAAAAGTACTCCCCATAAATCCTTTTGGGGACAATTTCTGAGAGATTCAACAATTTTACGTATCTCCTTCAATAAGTTAGTATCTTGACTTATAATTACGCCACCATAACCTGAAGTTATAGCTTTTAATGACGAAAGCGAAAAGAAACCTGCCAGACCAAAAGTCCCAACAGCACGACCGTCCAAAGCAGCATTAAACGAATGTGAAGCATCTTCCAACAAAACTAGATCATGACGTTTACATATCGATACAATTTTCTTCATATCTGAAGGCATTCCAAACAAATGCGTTACCAAGACAGCCTTGGTTTTCTGATTGATTTTTCGTTGTAAATCAAGCGGATCCATCTGGTATGTTTGCGGTACAATGTCAACAAATACTGGTTTATATCCCAAAAGGATAATAATGTTAATAATGTCATGAATTGTGATTGGGGTTAATATGATCTCGCTACCCTTGGGAAGGGCTATCACTTTTAGAATATAATAAAAAGACATCCGCGCGTAAGAACATGAAACAGCGCCAGCAGATCCGTATAAAGCTGCGAAGTCTTGCTCGAACTTCTCAACCGGCCTACCGCATTCGGTTCCATGCAATAAAAGACGCCACAAAGCAATAATTATTTCTCTATTCTTTAAATATGGGCGCGTTCTCGGAACGCGGCTTAAGAATGAAACCCCTTGCATTACGGCTCCCGAATAAACTTTAAAATTAAATTTGATTCTCAAATCTTAAGGAATAAGAAAGAGAAATTATGTAAAAAATACAATAGATATGACAACTAATCAGGCCTTGGAATAAAAATGCCTGACAATTGTTATCGGCCTATTTTTCGTTTCTATAAATATTTTAGAAAGATAAATCGCAATCACACCAAGAAATAGAATAATCAACCCCCCTAGCAGCCATAAAGTTACTATGATCGATGTCCAACCTGTAACAACAAAGGAAAAAAATAATTTTCTTAAGATGATAGACAAAGCCACAGCCGTGGAGATGCAAAAGATAAACAAACCCGTATAAAAAATAAAAATAAGTGGTTTATCACTGAACGAAACCACATGATTGGTCAATAGAGTTATCTTTTTGGCAAGAGTGTAGGTCGATTTACCTTTATAAGTTTTCTTGATATTTACACCTACTTGTTTATATCCAGTGATATACCATAAACCAGCCAGACATATCTCCCTTTCTTTATATTCAAGCAAACTTTTTACATAACGCCTGGTCATTAACCTGGAGAATGCCATGTTTCTAGGCATGAAATCATTCGATAAAAGATTATTCAAAAAATAGAAAGCTTCCCCGCCAAGTTTATCTAATAAACCACCCCTTCTTTCCTTTTGAACGCCATAGACCACATCGACATCTTTCGAAATCATGAGCACTTCCCAGTATTCAGCCAAAAGCTCTGGGCTCTCCTCCAAATCAGAATCTATCATAAAGACAAAATCGCCCTGAGAGAATGCTAATCCCGTCATTGCTGCGCTATGATGACCGAAATTTCTTGAAAGATCAGCTATTTTTACTTTATTGTCTTTATCATGTAAAACGAGAGCCCGGGCCAAGGAGTCATCAGGCGAACCATCGTTAACGAATATTATTTCATAATCGCCAGTCAAATTCCGTGCCGTTCTAGAAGCCCTCTCATAAAATTCTTCTATGTAAGGCGAAGATAGATATAAAGTAGTTACAATCGATAACTTGATATATCCCCCCTATTTAAAAATCAATTATTTACTGGCCATTATGATTAAATATTTAAAAAGATGCCGCGACAACGGCATAATCTTACTAAAATAATCTTTTAATATTCCATCGGTTCCCTCTGGATAATTCCCGTGGATCACAGAAGCTTCTCCGAGAAACCACTCGTAAACGATCTCACTATCCCTGAAACCGGCCTTGTCCAACAACTTTAAAAGATCCTCCTCATAAAAACCGCCGTGGACATGCTTCAGCGGTTCTGCTTTTATTAATAAATCCTCTTCGATATTAAACTGTTCCGCGTATTCTTTATTCTTATGCAGAACAGCTTCAATCTCTCTGGCCACGACCTGGGTGTATTTCTTATGGGGAGGCAAATCAACAATGGCATCCCAAAAATACGCATTAGGATCAAGATCCGAATAAAATATGCCTCCGGGACGAAGCACTCTGCGTATCTCTTTTAAAGTTTGTTTCAAGTCAGGCAAGTGATGCAAAAAAGCATTAGCCGTAACCACATCGAAGTAGTTGTCGGGACAGGGAATCGCTTCCGAATTGGCAATCGCAACCTTAATTGTAGATTTATCGGAAGCCAAATCTATTTGTCTTATCATTGAGGGGGTCAGGTCAATTCCAATTATTTCTCTAAAATAATTCTTGGCTATATTTATTATAAAACCGGTCCCGCAACCGACATCAAGCAATCTTTTGCCATTTGTTTTTTCCCGTATGGAAGAAATTATCCTTGTCACGCGAGCAATATTTTCCGGTCTAAAGTGAGGCTCATTATTATATTCACTCGCCACAGCAGTATGAATATCTATGTTTGCTTTGAATATTTCCTCTTTTGAATATTTATTTTTCTTTTTCATCAAAATTACCTATTTCTCCGGATAATAAAAAGTGGACCTGCCTACTGACCAATCCTTGCAATTGGAACATAAAGGGTGTGAAAAATCCATTGCCCAATGACGTTGCCTTCTCTTTTCCAGTTCCGTATCCCATATCTCTTTTATTGAATTCAGCTTTATATCTCCCACTTTGTGATTTCCTTCATAATCAGCATCGCATTGGGCCAAGATCCCACTCCAATGGATAGATACTGTCCTTAATAACCATGGACAGGGGAAATCTCTTTTTACAGCCGCCTTATTAAGGTCCTCAGTTGGGCAACACTGTCCCCAACCTAATTTTAGCCGTACTTTTACCACGGCCCCCCTCTTCAACCAATACTCCTTGAAAGCTTCCCATTCCGATTCATTTTCATCCATGATAATGAACTGCATAATGACCTCAGGCCTGGTTAATTTCCGTTCTTGTTTTAGCCTAAAGAAAGTCTCAATATTGTTTTTTACTAATTCATAATCGCCACCGACACGAATTTTGCCATAGGTTTCTTTTGTGAACGCATCAAGACTGAACAATATCTTGCATATATCCAACTCCAACAATTCTTCCGAAACTTTCTTTGTAAGATAAGTCCCATTAGTATTCAAATTTACATTATGGAATCCCTTCTCTTTGGCATAACGTAATTTTTCCTTCAAAGCCTCCCACTTGGCCAAAGGCTCCCCCATGATAGCAATCCACAAGTTGGAATCAGGCGATTGAACCATGATCTCATCTACTATTTTTTTAAATACAGCTAGTTCCATGACCCCTTTTTCTCTCCTTAATCTGGGGTATGGACACATCACACAACTTAAATTACAAAAAGAAGATGTTTCTACAACTACCTCCCTAGGAAAAGGAAATCTCTCATGAATCGTATTTTTAAGATTTGGCTTTCGTTCCATCGCTTACCTTATGATTTAATTTGTTAATAATTTCTT
>CAZOXE010000057.1:0-3621 GCA_964583835.1 uncultured Candidatus Saccharibacteria bacterium
AAAATAAATTATTTTACTGCATCTTTCAATGCTTTTGCTGCTCGGAATTTTGGAACTTTCATTGCAGGAACATTTACTGTTTCTCCTGTTCTTGGATTCCTAGCTGTTCTTGCAGCTCTTTGTTTTGCTGAGAAAATTCCCAATCCTGCGATTGAAACTTCACCTCCACTCTTTAGAGTGCTTGTGATTGAATCAATGACAGAGTCCATAACTTGCTCTGCCTGAACTTTTGTTCCGCCGATTATTTCATGAATTTTATCAACAAGTGATTGCTTATTCATTTTAATAATTATTGAAATTAGTAATTATTTTGGGTCGACCCGAACACCTTCCGAAATCGCCAAACGCTTGACCCAAATCAAAATGATCGGGTAGGCGATAATTGGGGTCTGGCATAATTATATACCTCGGTTTCTTGCAAGCAAGTATTTAAGCCATTTTTTAGCGAGCGAACTCTATTGCTCTGTTTTCCCTAATGACAACAACCTTTATTTCTCCTGGGTATTTAAGTTCTTTTTCTATCTGAATAGCTATATTTCTAGCCATTTTTTTCGCATCCAAGTCTGTTATTTGGTCAGGAGTAACAAAAATCCTTATTTCTCTACCTGCCTGCAAGGCGTATGATTTTTCCACCCCTTTGAAGGAGTTTGCAATTCTCTCAAGATCTTCGAGGCGTTTTAAGTAATTATCTACTGTATCTCGTCTTGCCCCTGGTCTTGATCCAGAGATTGAATCAGCAATCTGAATGATAATTGATTCTAGATTTTCATAAGGGTATTCTTCGTGGTGAGCTTGCATGGCCTTGATGATTTCTTCCTCCACTCCGAATTTCTGAAGTATCCTTCTTCCAATTTCAACATGACTTCCAGCCACTTCGTGGTCAACCGCTTTACCAATATCGTGTAATAGGGCGGCGATTTTTGCCACTTTTACATTCGCTCCTACTTCTTCGGCGATCATTCCAGAGAGGTAAACCATTTCAAGAGAATGTTGCAAAACATTTTGTCCATAACTTGTTCTGAAATATAGTCTTCCAAGTAAAGAAATCAACTTTGGATCAAGGCCAAACGCACCGGCTTCATACGCAGCTTGCTCTCCTTTTTCTCTTATTATTTTATTTACCTCATTTTTTGCTTTTTCAATGAAGTGCTCGATTCTTGCTGGTTGGATCCTTCCATCTGCGATTAGGTTTTCAAGAGCAATTCTTGCGATTTGTCGTCTGACGGGATCAAAAGAGGAAATCGTAATCGCCCCAGGAGTATCGTCTATGATAACTTCGACACCACTCATTCTCTCAAAAGCTTTTATGTTTCGGCCCTCTTTTCCAATTATTTTTCCTTTTACATCATCTCCTGGTATAGGAACGATGGTTGAAAAAATATCTGACGATACAGAAGTCGCAATTCTTTGAATTGTTGAAGTCAAAATCTCTTTTGCTTTATCCTCAATTCTTTTTTGTCCGGCATTTTCCAGTTTTTGCATTCTTATTCTAATATCCTCGTCCTGTTCCTCTTCAACTATTTTTAATAGCTCATTTTTTGCCTCGTCTATCGTTATTTTAGATACATTTTCTAGAGCTTTCTTTCTTTGTTCCTCTAATCTTTTTGCTTGTTCTTTAAGCACATCAAGTTCTTGCTTGATTTCTTTAATTTCTGACTGTTCCTGATCAATATCAAACTGCCTTTTGTCCAAAAAGGCTTCCTTTGTTATTAATCTATCCTCTGTTTTTCTAAGTTTTTCCTCTTTTTCTTTAATTTGTCCTTGTAATTCTTCTATTTTTTCTGTGGCCTCTCCTTCGGCATGATCGATGATTTTTTGGGCCTCTTCTTTCGCAGAAAGATACATTTCTCTGATTTCCAGTTCCATGGAACCCCTTCTTCCGAGAGAAATTATCAATCTAAGGAAATATCCAACAACAATCCCTGCCAAACCAACGACGACCGCGAGAAGCACGACGAATTTTAATGTCATGGTCCCTTTGCGGACGAATTTTTAATGCTTATGTCTGTAGTTTTTCCTTCATATTTGTAATTCTTTGTGTCAAAAAGCGTTTAAACTTTGTCCTAAATTAAATGATTAACACAATTAATATACGCCTAAAATCTGCTACTGGCAAATTTTAAATTTAAACCCAAAATTGACTTATTTATATCCATAAGTAGTCTGCAGAAAGAAAGAAAAGGAGTATTTATGGAACTTAGAGTCACTGCAACTGAAAGAGAGTTTCGCGATCTACTTGAAAGGTTTATGTAACTAAGGGTAGGTCAGAAATTCACACTTTCTTCTGTCCATCAAGAGTTGTGGTCTCGTGGAATTTTATTTACTCTGGTAAAGAAAGAGGATCAGAAAGAATTTAATTTGTATATTCACAAGGAGTTAGTTAATCAAACACGATATGGAGGATTTGTTTATGTCGTGTTAGTTGTATCGAGCATGTACGGATTGATGCTAATTGGCGAACAAGAGATCGACGTAAGCAAGGCAAAAAACGATGAGGACTTTTCGAGGTTTCAGAAAGAGTTTGCCTCGTATGTTCTTCAGAATTTGATTCCCAACGAAGTGTTACAAATAATGTGTCGGTAAATAAAAATCCCGCAGCGCGGGTTTTTTTATTGTCTTATTTTCGATATTTTATAAAACTTTATCGATAATTCCATATTTTTTGGCTTCATCTGCAGACATAAAGAAGTCTCTATCAATATCATTTGAGACTTGTGTTATTGGCTTTCCAGTATTATCAGACATCATTTTTATTAGTTTCTCTTTGAGTTTCAATATATGTTTAGCGGTGATTTCAATATCAGAAGCTTGTCCATGAGCGCCACCAAGAGGTTGGTGAATCATGATTTCAGCGTTTGGAAGCGCTGTTCTTTTACCTTTTTCTCCTGAAGATAGTATCCATGCTGCTCCTGAGGCTGCCATTCCAACACAGACAGTCGATACATCAGGTTTTATGTGTCTCATTGTGTCCATCATTGCGAGAGTTGCAGTGACTGAGCCGCCTGGTGAGTTTATGTACAAGAATATATCTTTTTTTGGATCTTCTGCTTCAAGAAAAAGGAGTTGTGCAATTATCAAGTTTGCAACATGATCGTCAATTTCACCTCCAAGAAAAATAATCCTATCTTTTAATAGACGAGAGTAGATATCGTAGGCTCTTTCGCCAAATTGAGATTTTTCTAAAACTGTTGGGATAAGCATATTCAATGATTAACGTGGATAATGGATTTTGATTATAAGGTAATTATTTATAATTGACAAGCACTGTTTTAGTGGTAGTCTGCAATAAGAAAGGAACGTTTTATGGGAACAAAAATTGCAACCATCGTCATTACTGTTCTTTGTGTGTTAGGAATTAAATTTTTGATTAAGTGGAGGCTAAACGAGGGTGAGGTACTGATGAGGTTCTGGCTTCTTGTAGGGGTCATGGTTCTTGCTGCTCTTGCTGGTCTTTCATTTTCAAGCGTGTTCATCAAAGGTTGAGTTATGGAACACCTGGTTCGTCTTGCTCTTTTATATGTTGGGCTGTGCTTTGGAGCTGGAGCCATAGCAACTGTAATTATTTTCCCACTGAGAACTGTAGGTAGGACAATTATCCTTGTTGTTTTTGGGGTTATCTGC
>CAZOXE010000058.1:0-3600 GCA_964583835.1 uncultured Candidatus Saccharibacteria bacterium
GAGAGTAATTCTTTTGCGCCTTGGTGAAAGGTTTTCCGAGCACTGGGCTCGGTGCCAGAGGGATACCGATGTTCAAAAATTCAACGAGAGCGCGGAAAAGAATCGAGTCTGGGTGGCAAAGTGGGTCGGTAGTTTGTACGTGATTCTAGCTACTCTTTGTCTGATGTTGGTGGGAGTTCCGGGTCTGGCGCTTATTGGAGGAGAGTTTGCTGTTGGATACTATTTGCCACTGCTTATTACCTCCGTCATTGCTTCAACTGTGTACTTTGCAATCAAGTGCCCTGGGAAGACGAGGGTTAAAGTGGTGCGCGAGTGGAAGCCAATTCGAAGAATTTTCGTCAAGAGTGGATTTGTGGATGCTGTCGCTAACAGTCTGGCCGATGTGGCTGGTGACTTAAGTAATGTCAGCGCTTTCGAAGATGTAGAAGTTGACATTGTCATGTCCAGCTCTTACGAGATGCATCTGACAAATCTTGCTCGAGAAATTCAAGAAAAGAAAATGCTCGGGTTTCCGGCTGAAAAGTCCAAGAAAAAATTCAACGATCTTCACATCCTTCTGCATACGATATTCAGGATGCCGGTTCAAAACCAAGCCTACTACTTTGGCGGGTAATTGTCTTTTCAATTTTGCCCCTCACATTCGGTGAATGTGAGGGGCTTTTCTATACTCATGATTTTGTAGCTCTATCCTCTTTGATTTGATAAAATATATCCAGACACTAACTTTCATGTTGTTCGAATGCTTTTTCGTCAGAAATTTAATAAGTCGATATAACAATAATTATTTCCTCGATAGAGTGTGGGCTTTCAAAAAACAACAAAAAGTAACACGCCATAAAGCCAAAAGCTCGACGTTCTTTGGAATAAATATATGTTTGAGGCCTTTTCATTATTCTTTTTTGCCCTCGGTTTGATAATAGGAAGTTTTATTAATGTTGTTATTTATCGCTATGGATCGGGGGAAGATATAAATGGCAGGTCAAAGTGCCCAAGTTGTCAAAAAACTCTTAGGTGGTTTGAGCTTGTTCCAGTTTTGAGCTATGTGACTCTTCAGGGAAGGTGCGCGAGATGCAGTTCGCCAATATCTATTCAATATCCGATAGTTGAGTTTTTAACAGGATTATTCTTTTGGGCAATTGCGGTAAAATTTTATTCTCTATTTTTAGAATCTACAGCAATGTTTATTTTTGTTGCAGGGTTTTATTTTATTGTTGTATCAATACTCATTATCATCGCAGTCATAGATTTTTATCACAAGATTATTCCTGACAGATTCTCGATAATGTTTGTCGCTTTGTCATTCGGGAAATTAATAATTGAGCATAGTGGGTTTAACAATCTTTTCAGAGGTGAAGGTTTACTTGATCTATTAATGGGTCCAATTCTATTTTTGTTCTTTTATTCAATTTGGTTTTTCACGAGAGGGCGCGGAATGGGTTTTGGTGATGTAAAACTTTCACTTGGTATTGGTTGGATGCTTGGTTTTATTGGTGGAATTTCTGCTATTGTGCTTTCTTTCTGGATTGGGGCGATCGTTGGTATCGCGCTTGTTCTTTTGAAAAAGGCGGGACCAAAAACCGAAGTGCCTTTTGCTCCGTTTTTAATTCTCGGCGTCTTGCTTGTAATCTTTTTCAATCTTGATGTTATGCAAATTGGCAAACTTTTAATGATTTAATATGAAAAACTTTTTTTTGAAGAAAAATAAAGATGAAGAGGAAAAAGGTTTTTCTTTGATAGAGATAGCTGTATCAATTGGAATTTTTATGATTATGACTGGTATACTGCTTTATAACCATGGGAAATTTAATAGCAATCTTATCGTGACAAACCTTGCTTACGAAGTTGCTCTCGCGGTGCGTTCAGCACAAGTTTATGGTCTAAGTGTTCTACAGGCGGGGACGGGGACTGATAATTTTAGTGCCGCTTATGGTATTTCTATTTCAAAGGAAGACCCAATAACAGATACAAAAGATATAATAATTTTTGCTGATACAAATCCACCTTCGGGGAATAATTTTTATACCCAAGGACAAGATGTGCTTGAGGAAATGGTTACAATACAGGGGAATAATTATGTATCAGAAATCTGTGTGAACGACACTACCTGTAGTGGTTTTGATATTTTGACTATTACTTTTAAGAGGCCAAATCCAGAAGCCATAATTAACACTTTTGAAAGCACTGGATCTATAAGAAATCAAAACGCAAGTAATGCAAAAATAACTCTGAAGTCATCAAGAAGTGATAAAGTCAGTGTAGTTACTGTGACAAACACTGGTCAGATATCAATCCATGATGAATATCCTTCAAACCCATAATGAATTTTAAAAAGAAAAAAAATAATAATTCTGGATTCAGTCTTATTGAACTTATGGTCGCTGTTACTTTATTTTCTATTGTTGTTGTGATTAGTATGGGAGCAATATTTACGATTGTTGATTCTAATAAAAAAGCGCAATCATTAAAGTCAGTTATGAATAATCTAAACTTTGCTTTTGAGTCTATGACTCGATCAATAAAAACAGCGAAGAGTATAAGTTCGCCGGACGATAGTTGTGCTTCATCGATATCATTTACCGATGTGGATGATAATTCTGTGCAGTATTCACGAGATACTTCGGGAAGTTCTGGAAAAATAAAGAAGAATTCAAGTTCAATAACAGCATCAGAGGTGAATATAGAAAATTTAAAGTTTTGCGTTCAAGGAAAAGATTTGAATGATGGCGAACAAGCTCGCGTATTGGTTCAAGTTAGCGGATCTGTTGAGTCAAACTCAAGAGTAAGTTCTGATTTCGAGCTCCAAACTGTTGTTTCGCTTAGAAAGATAGATAATTAAAATGAGAAATTTATTAAGAAAAAATAATAATGGATTTACTCTCGTTGAGACGTTGGTAGCAATTTCTATTTTAATGTTGAGTGTTACAGGCCCTCTATACCTTGCTTCAAGCGGACTACAGGCATCGTTTTTTGCAAGGGATCAAATTACAGCGTTTTATTTGGTTCAGGACGCACTTGAGACAATAAGAAATTATAAAGATCAGAACGCCTTTAGTGGAAGTTGGAATACGTTCAGAGACAATATCGTCAGTGAATGTGGTGGTGGAAGCGGTTGCACCATTGATTCTGTTGAATATTTTAAAAACAGCGACTTTTTTAGTTCCGTTGTTAATAGCTGCACAGGAACATGCAATCCGATTCAGATTTACAAGACCCCAAATAGTATAGAATACGGCTACAGTAATAATTTGGGTGAAGACTCAAGATTTACCAGAAGTGTCTTTGTGAAACGAATTTCTGATGATGAGATAAAAGTCAGGGTTGAAATGAAATGGAAGACGAGTGAGTCCTCAAGTGAGAAAACTTTTAGCGCCGTTGAAAATATGTTTAATTGGAGATAATTATGAAGTTTTTTAGACAGATAAAAATAAATACAGGAGAAAAGGGATTTACAGTCCTCTTTGCTGTTCTTGTTTCTAGTCTTGTTCTTGCTCTAGGGGTTGGAATAATCGCAATTACTTTAAAAGAAATAAAATTATCTGCTGCAGGAAGGGATTCGCAGTTGGCCTTTTATGCATCTGACACTGGTGCAGAATGTGCACT
>CAZOXE010000059.1:0-3582 GCA_964583835.1 uncultured Candidatus Saccharibacteria bacterium
TTAGATATTAAATTCATTAAAGAAAATAAGGATATTGTTCAGGCCGCTATTCGAAATAAAAAAGTTAAGGCAAAAATTAACCTCGATGAATTAATTGAGTTATCTGACAAAAGATCAGAAGTAAGAAAGCAAATTGATGACTTAAATGCCAAAAGAAATCAAGCTGCTAGAGATAAAAATATTGAGGAAGGCAAAAAATTGAAGGAGGAAGCTGTAAAAATTGAGCAGGAGTTTGAAGAACTAGACAAGGAATTTATCAGGCAAATGCTTCTTCTGCCAAATGTTCCATCTGCAGACACACCAATTGGTGAAGATGAAAAGGCAAATAAGGTTTTGAGGCAATGGGGGGAAATTAGAAAATTTAATTTTGATCCAAAACCACACTGGGAGATCGGTAAAAGACTTGGAATAATAGATAACGAAAAGGCTGGAGAAGTTTCTGGTGCGAGATTCACGTATATAAAAGGTGATCTTGCTCTCATTCAGTTCGCACTTATTCATTTTGCATTGAGTGTTGTAACAAATGAAGAAATACTAAAAAAAATTATTGACGAAGCAAATATAAAAGTAAGTTCGAAGCCATTCATTCCTGTGATTCCACCGGATATGATAAAACCGGCTGTTTTAAATAGAATGGGGAGACTTGAACCAAAGGAGGACAGATTTTACATAAGTGAAGACGATCTGTATTTGGCTGGAAGTGCAGAACACGCACTTGGTCCTATGCACATGGATGAGGTCCTCGCAGATGAGGATTTACCACTCAGATATATTGGTTACTCGACCGCGTTTAGGAGAGAGGCTGGATCTTATGGAAAAGATACAAAGGGAATTTTGCGAATGCATCAGTTTGACAAAATGGAGATGGAATCATTTTCACGTCCTGAAGACTCATATAACGAACAGAGTTTTTTTGTGGCGATTCAAGAATACGTATTGAAAGAACTAGGCCTTCCATACCAAGTCGTATCAATCTCAACTGGTGATATGGGTTTGCCAAACCATAAACAAATCGATATAGAGACTTGGATGCCTGGGCAAAATACTTACAGAGAAACTCATACGTCTGATTTGATGACAACTTTTCAATCAAGAAGACTGAACACAAGGTATAAAAATAAAGATGGTAAAACAGAGCTTGTTCATATGAACGATGCGACACTTATTGCTATCGGTAGGATACTTATTGCGATTATTGAAAATAATCAGCAAGAAGATGGCTCAATTGAAATACCTAAGGTATTACAAAAGTATATTGGCAAAGAGTTTATTAAGTAATTTTTAATTGATGTTCCCGAGACGGCTTAGATCTAAAACCTTGAGGGATAAACGAAAAAGCAAGATTATTAAATTTTGCTTAGGCGCGCTATTTTTTGCTGTAATTATTTTAGGAACTATATTTTATATTTTTAGCCTTGAGTCATTGAAAATAAAAGACATAATAATTACGGGGACGAAATTTGTTGATCAGAATGAAATCAGAGATTTAGTAACTGAAAAATTAAATAAAAAGGCTTTGTTTATTATTTCTCGTGACAATTTTTTAGTTTATCCAAAGAGTAAAATTGTAAGCGACTTACTAACAAAATATCCTGAGATAAAAAATATTAGTTTGAACTTGAACAAAGGAGGAGGGTTAGATATCAGTGTTACTGAGAGAGTGCCGGTTGGATTGTGGTGTAAGAGTCTTGAAAATGATAATGAATGTTTCTATTTGGATGATAGTGGCTATATTTTTATGAAAGCTGGTGATTTCAGTGATAGTCCATATATTAAATATTATGGTGATATAAATGGTGATTCGATCAGAAACACATATCATAAAGGTTTTTTCCCCAATATCTTAAATATAATTGAAGAGTTTAAAAAATATAACTATACTCCATATGAGGTATTTATTGACGGGTACGATGATATAAAAATTAATTTTAATGAAGGTTTTCATGTTCTCTTAAATAAAAATGACGACGAGCCATTAAGCGATAGGCTGATTTTGTTATTTGCTGGAGAAAAGCCGCTTATTGCTGATGTGAAAGATATAGAGTATATTGATTTGCGATTTGAAAATAAGATTTACTTTAAGGAATGGCAAAAGGATTCTGGAGAAAATTAAAAAAACCTATCTTTGCACTTGCTCCAATGGCGGATGTAACTGATCAGGCCTTTAGACTTGTTATTCTAAAATATGGAAAACCAGATGTTTTTTGGACTGAATTTGTTTCTGCAGACGGTCTTTGTAGTCAAGGCATAAATAAACTATTACCTTATCTTAAATTTTCTAAAAAAGAGAAGCCGATCATCGCACAGATTTTTGGTGCGAATCCAGAGAATATTAAAAAAGCGGCGACTCTTATTGAGGAGTTGGGTTTTGATGGGGTTGATATCAATATGGGGTGTCCGGACAGAAAGATTGAAAAACAAGGAGCTGGTGCCGCCTTGATTAAGACACCAAAACTTGCGCAAGAAATAATACTAGCAGCGAAAGGTGGTGTAAAAAATATTCCAGTATCTGTAAAAACTAGAGTTGGCTACAACACAGATAATTTGGAGGATTGGTTAAAATCTCTTTTAGAAGTAGCTCCTGATTTGATTACTATTCATGCGAGAACGAGAAAGGAAATGTCTCTTGTACCTGCAAATTGGAAATATATAGAGAGGGCAGTAAAAATTAGAAACAAATTGAAAAGTAAAACCCTAATTTTTGGTAACGGCGATATCAAGGATGCAAATGATGCTTATCTAAAACTGACTGAGACAGGCGCTGATGGTGTGATGTTTGGGAGAGCAATATTTGGTAACCCTTGGTTGTTTAATTCTAGAAAAAAAATAGTTACTAAAAAAGATAAAATTGTAGCACTACTTGATCATTTAAATTATTTTAAAAAATACTGTAGTCATAAAAACTACGCAGTAATGAAGAAACATTTCAAGGCGTACATATCTGGATGGAACGGAGCAAAAGAATTAAGAATAAATTTGATGAAGACGTCTTCTGTTGCGGAAGCGGTTAAAATTCTGAAAGTGAGTTGACTTTATATATAAGCACGATATATTTTATTAAGACGCTTTCCGGTGTAAGTTATATCATTGATTTTCGACCGATAGGTGAGAAACTTTTCGGTCGCACACCAAGAAACAACGGCATCCAAGAAAGTGAAAAATCGCCTATGAATGCCCTTACCGAAAACAAGAACCGGTAACTACGAAAAAGGCCACCTAGGGCATAATCTAGGAACACCTGGCTGAGGTCGAAGGAACTCGGCCTTTATATTATTAGACTTGACAAAATATACCAATTTGCTATAATATACTGAGGATCGTAGCAAGTCGCTACGAGTCCGTATAGACGCCAGAAAACGCCAGAAAGAGTGTGTCGCCATACCGCAAAACATCGCTATCGGCGAAATCACACTCGTAGCCCCAAAAGGAGGTGAAAAATGTCGGGGAATATGCCTTTGTACGGACGTTAGGGTGGGAGCAACCCACCCAAGAAGAACTTTATGTGTAGGGTAACGAAAGCACCTTGCAGGAAGGATTAAGCTTTCATCATTTATAAAAGAAAGAACTAGGTAATTCTGGAGG
>CAZOXE010000060.1:0-3539 GCA_964583835.1 uncultured Candidatus Saccharibacteria bacterium
GTTCCTTTGTGAGTCTCTTATAGATTGTTTGGTCGTCTCTCCAAGAATTGTCTTCAGGTCCAGGCATAATTGAGTACCACTTCCTTGATTCTGGATCTCCGGGTAAATTACATGTACCAACATTTTTTCCTAGATCAGATTCCTGTGTAAGAATCGCAAGAAGGAACGCCGGTCGAACTCCAGTTTTTTGAGAAGCCTGATCAGCAAACTCAAGAGCTGTACCGAATGGAATTCCATCTGTGTCTCTCAACCTAAATAGCGCGCTTCTGATTTCCGCTGCTCTCGCTTCTCTTTCTCTCAAAACATCTTCATAAGATTTTTCCTTAACTTTATTTACTGAAAGTAAATATTGCTTCTCATCTTCTTTGACCTCAATTTTTCTCTTTTCTGCCTCGATTACGGCCTTAGCATCAAGCTCGGCATTCTTTTTATCTTGTAGAATGATTTTTTCAGTTTCAGTCTCAGATTTAATGAGCCGAATTTCATCAAAGAGGTCTTTCAAGGATTGATTGACTTCATTATATGTATCAACATCCAGCAAAAATTCTGAAAGTTTTTGATTACTCAAAGCAATCTCAACCAAAGAGAAATCATCAATTTGATTGCTCTTCTTTATAAGCTGTGCAAGCGAGCGCTTCCCTCTTTCCATTTTTGCCTCCAGTTCAGCAATTGTCTGCTCACGCAAATTGATATTGTCAGTTAGTTGAGAAATATTTATATTTTTTCCTTGAATATTTAATTGAGCTTTATTAATTTCTCCAGTCAAAATATTTATGTCTCTTTGAATAGTAGCCGATTCTTGACGAGCACCCTGAAGTTGTCCATCAACTGCCTTTATTTCTTGCTCAATCTTTTCAAGTTCCTCTCTTAATTTTTCTTCTGCCTCATCAACATCAACAGACTGGGCAAAAGTAATAGAAAATGCCAAAAACATTGTGACTACAATAAAAACGGCTTTCAAAAGCTTTTGGAGCATATTTTTATTATATCGTACACAAGAGAATAATAAAAAAATAGGAGCGGGTGCTCCTATTTTTCTATTCTCCTTTTTTATCTTCAGTGGAGACTTCACCTTCAGCTCCCTCCTCTTCTTTGCCTTTCTTTTCAATCTCAATATCAGCAATACTTGCCTCAGCAACTGGTTCTTCTGGTTCCTCTTTAGCTTCAGAAACAAGGGCAACAACTTCTTCGGGATTATCTACAAGTTCAACACCTTCTGGCAATTTTATATCCTTCACATGAATTTGTGTTTGAAAATCGACTATTGGTGAAATATCTATTTCTATTTTATGTGGAAGTTTTGAGGCTTCAGCTTTGATTTTTAGTTCGTGCATGACTTTTACCAAAATACCACCAAGCTCTTTTATAGCAGGAGCGACTCCAACGAACTCAAGAGGAATATCAACTTCAACTTTCTTTCCTTTTTCTATGACATAAAAATCAACGTGAATAGGTTTGTCTGTCACTGGGTCAAGATCAACTTCGTGGATCAGCGCTTGATGATCTTTTTCACCATCATTTAAAGTTATGACTGTAGATTCACCAGCAGACTCCCAAACTTTTAGAAAGTCCTTCATTAACACAGAAATCGGGGTAGATTTTTCTTTTTCACCATAAAAAACCGCTGGAATAACTCCGGTTTGTCTTAAATAATCGTTTGAATTTTTCTTGTCCCTTTTTTGGACATTTAAAGTAACCATGAGAAATCATTATACAAATATCCCGAAAAAAAGCAATCTAGGCCTAAAAACTACTATTTTGCTGGATATGGAGGTTTTTCGCCTGAAAGGACAGCAATAATATTGTCTGCCGCCATTTCAGACATCTCGTTTCTACCGTCCTCTGTGGCAGACGCTATATGAGGAGGAAGGACGACATTTGGAAGCTCTGAAAGACCAAGAGCAAGATCCGGTTCGTTTTCGAAAACATCAAGCCCTGCACCTGCAATCTTTCTATCTTTTAAGGCGTCAACTAAATCATTCTCCTTAATCACTGGCCCTCTCGATGTATTTATCAAAACTGCTGTCGGCTTCATCATTTCAAGGTGTTTCTTATTTATAATTCCTTTTGTTTTTTCATTGAGCGGAACATGAAGACTTACAACATCAGATTCTTTTAAGATTTGTTCCATTGAATCTCGTCTGTCAGCACCAAGCTCATATTCAATTTCCTCATTTCTTTCAATGTCATAATAGACAACTGGCATAGCAAATCCATTGTGCGCGATTCGCGCTGCTCTCGATCCAATTCTTCCTGCACCAATTATCCCAAATTTCTTTCCATACAGACTTTGTCCAATAAATAGATTAGGGTCCCAATATTTGTATCCACCCTTCCTTACATACTGATCAGCTTCTATTATTCTAGAAGCGACGGCGATCATCAGACAAACGGTTCGTTCTGCAACAGCAAGCGCTGACTTTAGACTTGGAGTATTTGTAACATATACCCCCCTTTTTTCAGCTTCCTTAACATCCATATTGTTGTAACCGATAGCGTAATTTGAAAATATTTTTGTTTTTGGACTTGCGTCAAAAACTTCTGCATCAATTTTGTCAGACAAAAGAGAAAGCACGGCATCATATTTTCCGTTCTTTAATTCATTTAGAAATTCATCTCTTGGGATTGGAGCTTCTTCCTCTCTGACTTTTACGTCGTACCCTGCTTTTTTAAGTTTTTCAATTCCAATTTTTGGAATCTTTCTTGTTACAAATATTTTCATACTTATTTTTTTCCAAATAACTTTTCTAATAACCCCTTTTTTCTAACAACCTCTTTTTTTACCTCTTTCTTCACTTCCCTAACCTTCTTCTTTATATCTTTTTTCAATACTTTGATGTCAGATTTTAACTCTTTGATATCAAGAATATCTTCAATCTTTGATTCCTCATCGTATTCCATCTCTGGATAGTATCTTCCAAGATCGGCCAAACTGTTTAATTGAAGTCTCTTTATAAATTCTTTCCTTGCTGCTCGAATATTTTCATCTTGACCTCGCCAAATCTCAAGTGACGGCATTTGAATTGCTCTTGCATAAGAAAATGCTATCTCCCATGGTAACGGTTCAAGTTTTGCTATCTCGTTTAAATTCTCTGTCGCTTCCTCTGGTTTTTGACCTCCTGAAAGAAAAACTATTCCCCCAATTTCGTTTGGAACAACCTCTTTTAAAATCTCGATCGTGGTCGCCGCTATTTCTGGAGACAGAGAACATTTATCACAATCCTTCCCAGGAAGAATCATATTTGTTTTTAGTATAACTTTTGAAAGATCAACTTTTACTCTTTTAAGCTCTTCGAAAACTTTTCTCAAAAATTTTTCTGTAACCTCAGCGCATTTATCTATTCCATGATTTCCATCCATCAAAACCTCTGGTTCAATTATCGGCACCATTCCGCCCTCGTGTGAGATTTTAGCGAACTCTGCCATTCTCTTCGCATTTTCATTCATCGCACCTTCCGACGGATAACCATTATTTATTTTTGCCACCGCTCGCCATTTTGTGAACTTAATTCCTAGGCCAGTATATTCTCTTAGTCTTT
>CAZOXE010000061.1:0-3476 GCA_964583835.1 uncultured Candidatus Saccharibacteria bacterium
TAATTATTTTATTATATGTATATCTTACCATATTACAATACATCGTGTCAAGTATAAAAAAGGACCCCTCAGCTTACGCTTTGGGGCCCTGTGGACGACGTCTTTCCTCTTTAGCGGGGCAAAGCCCACACATCGAGAGGCGGAGACGATCGTCCGCTCGGAAGCCGGAATACGAACCCTTCGATTTTCCGCCACCCGGACTGGGCGACGAAATACGGAGGATCGAGGTCCGCCCGAAATGGACTCGGGAGACCTTGCCGGTTAGCAAAAAACGGAACTTTCAAATCCCGCCAATCTGACCAACCAACAATCGGCACCCCTTTACTACCATTCCGAGCGGCGCTAGGAGTGAATCCTCCACGCACCGAGGGAGCCGACTCATCCACGACCGTTACGGTCGTGGTTGAGATCTCCACCCTCTCCGCCTGTAGTACATCCTTAGCAACGATGTCGGGTTGGTTGTCATCTTTCGCGAGATTCGTCTTCAACCGCTCGATCTCCTTCTCCCGCTCGCTGATCTCGGAGCGAAGGCTTTTCAGACCCTCGTCCCGCTCTTTCCGAAGGGATTGCAACTCGTTCGAGACGAACTCGAATTGGTTGCTCCAGACACCGACACTCTCCGTGAGATTTGTGATCTCTCGCGACGCATTGTACAACCTCGTATTCAACGCGAGGTTGCTCACCGCGAGGACACTCGGGCTTTCAACCCGATTGGTCACGGTGATAGTAACCCTTTCAGTGATGGTCTCCTTCGGGGTCCATGAGGACCCCATCCAGAAACCAACCCCGAGGATCGTCACAATCCCGAGTATCCACCCCCAGAACCCTGTGAAGAAATTCCGAATATTGTTCCACATAACCTTCTCCTTTGTTGTTTGATCTACAGGACCATCCTGCAGATCTAGAACTTTCTTCACACATTATAGCAAATTCTACGATTTTGTCAACCTTTATTTCCCTACCTAAATGACGAGAAACTTTCTATTAATCGATTGATTCTACACGAGAAAATTCTGCCTCAACTTCATATCTTTCTTGTTTTTCACCAAAAGTATTGCAAGTAGAAATTGTTAGCATATGATCTCCCCCGTTAAATGTGACCAATGCCTCACTGTCATCCACAAGAACAACTGAGATGACTTTGTAGACATATTTATCACTCGCAGAATTAACAAAAATTTCATCCCCTAATTCAAGTTTTCTTAAATCATTTAGAGCTTTATAGGCTTGATTTTGGACAACAGCAAATCCAGTGCTATGACCAAACAAAAACATATTTCCTCCTGAAAGAGTTCCCGATCCAGGATAATGAACCACTCCTTTTTTTAAAAATTCATCGAGCACTGCCACATCTCTTGACTCTGGTGAATTGATTATTGAATCAACACCAATTTTAGGAATAGTAATCCTTACAGGATAAACTTCCTCAATAAGAGAGTTAGTATTTAAGACCTCGTCACTATCATCATGTTCTCTGATTAAAGAAAAAAATCTTAGTTGTTCAGGAACCAAACCAAACACAAATAAAAAGACCAGTGTCAAAACAAGTATTGCTGAAAAATATTTTAGAAAAATTAAATAATTGCTCATGTAATTGACAATATTATAACCCTCTTGGCTATGATTGACAAGCTGTGATTACTTTGATATAATTCTCGCAAATGGCAAAGGATGTACTAAAAGATTTAATTATAAAAATTCTATTAATTACCGGAATGGTGATTGTGGTTTTGTTTTTGCTCTGGGGGGTTTTAAAGATTATTCCACAAGCAATGAATGGTTTATCAAAGGCTGGCACTAATTTTGTTTCCCTTTTCAGAGGCAAGGAAGAAATTCTAGTAAGTGCAAGTAAGGATTCTGTTTATTCTGGTGACAAATTTGATATATCTTGGGAAAAAAGTGAGGATACTCAGGACGGAGTCTACAGTATAAATTTTGCATGTCATGATGATCTCTCTGTATTTTTAATTAAAGATAGCGATTCAAAAGAAATAGCTTGCGAGTCTTCATATTTTCTATCTAAGGACTCAAGTGAGGCTGAATTAATTGTCGATCTAAAAGACGAATCAAAGACATTAAGAGTCCCGTTTACTATAAGCTTTATTCCAGATGAGACATCAAAAGAATCTGCTTCTGGCAAAGTCAGCGTTACGGTTGCTGGCACACAAAGTGAGTCAGAAATTTCAAATAAAGTTACCGTCTCTACAACAACAGTCGAGACAAATGACGAACAAAATGAACTAAATGAAGAAACAGATTATGTCTATCCAATTCAATCAATAGGAAAACCTGATCTTAAAATCCAAATAACAAGAACGGGTGTTTTAAACTCAAGCGGAAATTTTGTTGGTACATCTCTAATAGATGAAAACGACACCGTCGCAGTGCAATTCATTGTTACAAACCAAGGACAAAGTAATTCGGGAGTCTGGTACTTTAATGCGATACTTCCAACAGAGTATCCGAGCTCATACCCTTCTGGACCACAAATATCGTTGCGACCTGGAGAGAGTATTCAATTCACTTTGAGTTTTGATGAGGTAAAGAGACAGAGAGAAAATACTTTCATGGTTTCAATTGATCCTTACAATTGGATTGGAGAATCAAATGAATCTAATAATACAAGCACAGTGATTTTGAAAATGGACACAAACGGAGGCTCGTCTTCAAATGGTGACGACCCTGATCTTACGATCGAAATAACTGATGTCGGCTATCGAACATCAAATCAAAGATTCATCTATGACTCATCAATCGATAAGGACGATACAGCTGCAGTAAAATTCACTGTCGAAAATATAGGAGGAGATGATACGGGGTCATGGAAATTCAGGGTAAAAATGCCAAAAGAAGACGGTACAGAATACTATGAGTCAAAATCTCAATCTTCATTAAATCCTGGAGAATCAAGAGATTTTACTGTTGGTTTTGACAATATCAGAGACGGCAAAAGTACTATTGAAGTCGAGGTGGATTACGATGATGATATCGATGAGGAAAGTGAATCAAATAACGACGATACCCATACCATAACAGCGAACTAATTGACATAGTGTCTCCATCCTATATTATTTTCTCACGGCCGAATTTGGTGTTTTATGAAATTATCTAAGACAGATTTTTTAATATCAGAAGATTGTGCAAAAAATGCATGGCTTAAAATACATAAACCTGAGATATATAAGAAAAAGCCATTATCAAATTTTGATTTAAATATTATAGAAACAGGTAATGAAATAGATTCTCTTGCTCGCGATCTTTTTCCTAAAGGAGTCACAATTAGATCAAGGGATGATGCAAAATCTACAAAAGATCTATTAGAGAAAAGGACCTCAGTTATTTACCAGCCTGTATTTACTACTGATAAGTTTATCGCTGTTTCAGACATATTTGTTTGGAATCCAAGTACAAATGTTTATGATCTCTATGAAGTAAAATCATCTACTTCTTCCGAGGAGGATAGTGGTAGAAAAACG
>CAZOXE010000062.1:0-3414 GCA_964583835.1 uncultured Candidatus Saccharibacteria bacterium
TTGATTTAATTTCTGACTCCACCTTATCTAGCTCCTCTTCATTGTCTGCATATATAGAAACATAAAGACCAACATCAAAAATCCTTTCCTGAGCCTGCATTAATTGGTCTCTCAAAGACTCAAGGTCTTGGTACGCTGTATCAAGCGATGGTTCTCGCACCAAACCCTTCTCCTCCCTTGCTCTTATCTGGCTTTGCACTTCTGCCACTTTTTTCTTGAATTGTCTTAGTACTCTAGATGTTTCAATTGGGTGAATGTAGATAGATACATCAAAGACCTTATCAAGATTTATTATAGGAGAAAACCAATTGTCAGAAAGATATCTTGGATAAGACATCACAAAGAAAGTTCTAACCAATTTATCACCAAGACTAATCTGCCTTGGGGTTATTTGCAGAGCGCTTGGCGCGATGACATCTCTCAGCTCCAACACACCCTCTTGGTAGATGTCTTGTGGAAGGATCGAAGAGATTTGATCTGGTTCGCTTTTATTTGTTTTTAAGAAATCAAAAATTCCCATTTTAACTTGCTAATTGAATCGGTTTTTCAACATCACCCGGATTAAATAATTTATAAAATATTTCTACAAGTTCTTCTGTTCCAAGTTGGGCAACTCTAATCCCAGATCTGATAAGGCCTTGTTCAACTACACTGACTCTTTGTTCGAGTTGGGTTCTTTTTTCCTCAAAATCCTCCAAGTTTTCTTTTGCCACCTCCTTTTTATTTTTTTGACCAGGAAACGGAAAAACAGAACCGCCTTTTGTTGCTGAAGAAAGTATTGAAGCTGTATAAGGAATGACAATATAGAATGTTTTTGTCATTATGTTTGAGTTTTCAGTAAATGTCTTAATAAATTCTATATATTCACGAGTTTGAATCTTCATAAGTTCGTTCGTTTGTTCTTTGGCTTTGTCGCTTAACAGTGCAATGTACGGTCTAATATCAAGCCTTCTTGATTGAACTACGATCTGGACAGAAAAATTTAGTGAGTTTAAAAAATTTTGAAACTGATAAATTATTGATTGTTGTTCCTCGCCTGATTTTAAAGCGAAATTTAGAGAAGACGCCATAATAACAGCCCTCATTGATTCGTCTTTTAGGACGATAACTCCATCACGGATCTCTTTTATTGGTACAAATTCTTGACTCGCACCTGAGTTTGACTTTGTTTCAGCCATACTTTTTTTATATTGTAACACTTTTTTAATAAAACAAACCATTACTTATACAAAAAGTATTTTGGGTGCATCTTGTTAGATTATTGATCTAATGGGATGTATAATTATTTGCATGAGATACCAAGTTCCCCAGTTTATTGAAGTTGAGGACAAAGTTTTTGGACCTTTGACTATCAAACAGTTCGTTTATCTTGCCGGAAGTGTTGGTATGGCTGTTGTTGTGTGGAATTTACTACCGAAATTTATCGCAATCCTAGTAGGTGGTGTGATAATTGGTTTTGGAGTAGCCCTCGCGTTTTACAGAGTAAACGACAGACCGTTTGTTGATACTGTTGAGGCCTATATTAAATATTTTTTTGGTCAAAAACTTTATTTGTGGAAAAAAATTCCTAAGAAAGTTGAAAAAGTGGGTGTAGAAAAAAAAGAAGAGGAAACCACATCTTATATTCCAAGGCTTTCTGACAGTAAACTAAAACAAATATCTTGGAGTCTGGATATTAATGAAAAAGTGTCGAACGCCAGTGCGCCTAGAAAAGAAAGTGGTCAAATTAAATTTAAGATATAACTACTCAAGAGGCTCTCTATAAGGATCTATCGTTGTTTTTGTCTGTTGTGCAAAAGTATTTTCAGTTTTTTTGTCAGTTTTCTGAACAAATGAGGGTGTAATAACGTTGGCCTCGATATCACTCGTCTGTGAAAAAGGTGTTGCCATTGTTTTCCTTTCGAGCGCATTCCTCTGTCTGTCTACTTGAATTTTTACCTTTGAATCAATCTCATCAAGTTTATTTTTCAATAGATTCGGGTCTTTTATTGTTTTTTCTGCCACACCTCTTTCTTTATCAAGTTGTGAAATTATTTGTCTTGTCTCTTCAATCTCTTTTGTATAATCAACCCTTACTTCTTCTTTTGGCTCAGGTTTTGTGCTTGAAAAAATTGGTTTTGGGCTTACTGTTGAAATAGTTGTTGGAACAACAGATGCGACAGGCTCCTGTTTTGTAATCAAGTGTTGTTCTGGTTGTTTTATAGGAAGGTTTGAGGGTATTTCTTGATCCGTTTTTTGTTCTTGTTTAGGGGTAGGTGGAGTTACGATTTTTTCCGCCGGAAGGTTTGAAGGTGATTTGATGGGTTGAGAAGCAATCTTTTCCTGAAGAATTTTTGAGAGCGGACTAACCTCTATTTTTGGAGGGTTCTCAATTTCTTTTAATACTTCTTCCCTGCTTATTTCAGCAGGCT
This sequence comes from uncultured Candidatus Saccharibacteria bacterium, assembly GCA_964583835.1. Taxonomy (GTDB): domain Bacteria; phylum Patescibacteriota; class Minisyncoccia; order Phycocordibacterales; family CAZOXE01; genus CAZOXE01. The sequence continues at coordinate 2,412 of CAZOXE010000062.1, forward strand.
TAGGTTCAATAGTAGTTGGTCGCAGAGAAGAAGGCCCGGCTTCTTTTTCCTCCTCCTTCATCATATTCATTTTCACAACATTGAAAATTTCATTATTTATCTCACCAGACAACCTCGATGCAAAATTTTGGTCAATTGATAAGTTGGTCGCAAGATTTTTCACAAAATCATCTGACGGTTCTAAACCAAGCATCACAAGCATGATCTCAGTTTCAAGATTTGAAGCCTGATCAAGATGAAGTCTATTTCTTTGAGAAATTCTTTGAATGGCGCCACCTATATCAGTCTTAAAAATAGCCCTTTTTATACTATTAGGTAGTTCTGCCAACCTTTCCTTTATTATTTTTTCTGTTTCGTTTTCCATTTTATAAAAAACCTTGTTTTATGGAGTACCTGCTCCGGTAGCAGAACCAGAACCTCCTCCAGACGCTGGGGCTGACCCACCTGTTTTGTTTTTCTCTTCCTCCTCAATCATTTTTTTGGCAAGTTCGGCAAGTTTTTCTTTGTCACTCTTACTTTCTCTTAATTTGTTTGCCGCTCTTCTACCTGCCTCGCTTCTTGTGAATGGTATTCCAAGAAATCTTGATTCAAACGATCTTGCCAATGTTTCTTTCCTGCTAGCAATTGTACTCTCAACTTTTTTCTTATATTTTCCGGAAGCACTCTCTCTTGTTTTTAGGTTATCTGATGCTGTTTTTATTCTTGAATCAATAGCTTTCATTTCGGTAGAGAGGTTTGATCTATCAATTGAATTATCTACATCAAGCTTATGAGTGTTTTGAACTTCTAGTTTTATTTCACTCCTTCTGTTTGTTGCTTTGTTTATCTTACCTGTTTTTGCTTTTACCTGAGCATCAAAAGCGTCGTTTATTTTTGTTATATCCGACAGACTTGCTCTTGAAGCATTTGCATCAGCAAGTTGCTTCTTTCTTTCTGACTCCAGTTTTAATATGTCCCCTTGAGCGTTCGTGATTTCCTCCTCAAGTTTGTCATATTCGTTTAT
>CAZOXE010000063.1:0-3328 GCA_964583835.1 uncultured Candidatus Saccharibacteria bacterium
CATGGAGCAATACGATAAAGCCGTCGAGACATTTTTAAAAGGAATCAATAAAATACCCAATAATGCAATTTTATACAGAGATTTGTCTATTTCGTATATGAAAAAAGGGGATTTTTCTGAGGCCGTTGCCGCGCTTGAGAAATCTGCGTCATTAGGGTTAGAGAAGAAAGATAAAGATCAGGCTTTAAAATTGTTAAGTGCTCTGTCTGCGAAGTCAAAAAGCAAGCAGAGACAAATAATTATACTCACTGCCATACATGGACCATATAAAGGGCATAAATTTGTTTTTTCTTCTAAGGTGCCTATTATCATTGGAAGAGCGCAAGAATCTAACGTAGTACTTATTGATGACCAATTTGTCTCACGAAGACACGGCTGTATTGACTATGAAGATGGACATTTTGTATTGAAAGATTCAAATAGCAAGAATGGAACTTATGTAGATGGCAAAAAAGTTTCTCAGGTTGTTCTTGAAGATGAAAGTGTGATTACAGTAGGAAGCACCCATTTGAAAGTTCTCATAAGGACTGTTGATGGCTACCTGATTAACAGGGGTAAATAATATGGAAAGTTCAATTTCTACGCGCATTCAACGTGCTTTAGCGATAACCCTAAAGATACATGAAGGGCAAAAACGCAAGGGAGATAATACAACTCCTTATGCTGTTCACCCTATATCTGTCGCTTTACTTCTTATGCATTATTTATGTAGCGAGGATGCTGTCATCGCTGGTCTGTTGCATGATGCTCTAGAGGATACTGATTTTAGCCCAAAACAAATTAAGGATAACTTTGGAGCAAAGGTACTAAAGCTTGTTCAGGAAGTTTCCGACAAGCGCCCAAATGACCCATGGATGACAAGAAAGGATGCTTACTTAAAGCACCTTAAGAAAGCCAGTAAGGACGCGTGTCTTATTGCCTGTGCCGATAAAATTAATAACCTAACGTCTATGATAGAAGCCTATAGGCAACAAGGGAATTCTTTATGGAAACGTTTTAACGCTTCCAAGGAAGATAAGATCGAATTTTATCAAGGCGTCTGCAATTTAGTAAGTAAGAGGTTCAAGCACCCGATAATAGAGGAATTAAAGCTAGTGTTAAGAATGGCTAGCGCGCAGTTTTAACTAATTTATTAAGTTGGGAAAGAGTCTGGAATGATAAAATCTATTTTAAGGCGCGATATTCTTAAGGCTTGAGGAAGAGGAATTAGAAAAAAATTAAATGATCAAAAAATGTAGGTATAAATGTTTAACTCTCTCTATTTATAAAGGCAATTGAGAGAGATATAAGGATTAATGCTTATGGCGATTCGAATAGTAACTACTCATGTATGGACAAAGGTTTTTATCTTGATTAAATATATATCATTTTTCTTGTGTATTGGATTGATATTTACGATATTTTCACCATTAGAGCCTATTTTAGGTGGTACCTGGATTGGCGTGGTGGGAGCGATAGTACTTTTTATTGGTGCAATTTGGATATATGGAGTAACAATTCTTCCATTTTACGATAATTTAGAAACGTATCTCTATATCAAGATAAATTTGGGTGTAGATATCTCATTTAATGAGGCAAAATGTTTCTTACTTTTATTTGCACCAAATTATTCGGGTAAATGGTATCCAATGACAGGATTAAAAGACCTACCCAAATCTGTTCGTAGAAAAGTTTTATTCGAAAGTGCAAAAAAGATTTACAGGGATTTAGGATATAAAAAATTGGATTTAGACAAAGCGTACAAGAGCAATATAGACTCAACTCAAAAGAATGAAATATTCATACATGGGTTTTCATATCTGGTATCAATGCTCTGCAAGCTAGCCAAGTCAGACAACGTTATTTCAAAAGATGAACTATTGTTAATAAACCATTTTTTTGTAGAAATAGCAAAATTATCACAGGAAGATCAGAATGAGGCAATGAAGATTTTTGGACAAGCTCAGCATGCAAATATTCCTTTCGAAGTTTATGCGCGTAATTTTTATGAATTTCATCGAAATCACAAAGAACTGCTAGTAGCCGTTGTTGTTCTATTGACTAGAGTTGCATTTGCTGATGGCGAGCTAAGCGCCGAGGAAGACATTTTAATAAATGAGGTTATTTCTATATTTGGTGTTGGTGAATCTGCATATGAAGATGCTAAGGCATCATTTTATGCTGCAAAGTATAAGCATCATAATGCAGATAGGCATTATGCTAAAATACTTGGAATAACTGGTGAAATTACACTTGAAAAAGTAAAGGCTTCCTATAGAGAGCTGGTTTTATTGTATCATCCTGACAGATTATCTCATTTAGGCGAATCTATGCGTAAGGTTGCGGAAGAAAAAATGAAACTTATTAACGGTGCGTACGAACATTTTAAAAAAAAGTTTGTCAAATTAAGTGCATAATGGAAACGTTTTAACGCTTCCAAGGAAGATAAATTGACCTTTTATGAAGGTGTTTATACGGCCGTTAACGCTCGATTTAAACACCCTGTAATAGAAGAATTGAAGTTAACACTGAAAATGGCCAGGATACTTTTGCATTAATTTCTCAAAAAAGATATTTAATACGTTTGTTCCTGCCATTGTGTTCTTAACCTCCGGCTATAGAAATGAAGAATAGACAACCGATAATTCTCGGTACATTTATCTTAATTTTGGGCGCCTCAGGCGTCTTTTTTTATCAACATAACCCAAGCAAGACCACTATCTTTACTCATAAAATTGCATTGCCGAACCCGGACGCATACGAACTTTTCTCTAAAAGCTGGGATCCTTATTTACAAGGAAAATACAAAGAGGTAATAGACTTATGCAATAAGACGCTATCTGTTGACCCCAAATACGTCGATGCCTATAGAAGACTAGGAAATGCCTATGAGATGATTGGTGATATAGATAAGGCGCTCAAGCAATATAAGCTGTGGGAAAGAATCTCCTATAATAACAACGATGCACCAGGTATGGCGTGGGCTCTTATTAACATAGGAAGGATTTATAAGTTTAAGGATGATCATGATAAAGAACTTTATTATTATAAAAAATCCCTAGAGATTTCCCTCAAGGCCAAGAGTGATATGAATATAGCCAGGGCCTATAATGCGTTAGGCAATTGGTATTACCACAAGAAACTATATAAAGAGGCGAACGATAATTTCTTTAAGTCAGCCGAGATTAATCAGTCAAAAATTTACATATACAACCATAAATATAATCTCGCAGGCAATTATTTAGCTATTGGGAAGGTCTTTGATGCCTCAAGAGAGTTAGACAAAGCTGAGGAATATTACAAAAAAAGCTTAGAAATATATAAAGAGCTTGATGGAAAAGTGGGCATT
>CAZOXE010000064.1:0-3058 GCA_964583835.1 uncultured Candidatus Saccharibacteria bacterium
TCCTGAAGCCGAAGAAGGTGAGACAATAGAGATAAGAAGATGATATTTAATAATTATTTTAATATGAAAAAACAGGAAAAGGGGTTTACTTTACTAGAAATATTGCTTGTTGTCGCTGCTATCGTGATTCTTGCAGGAATTGTGATAGTTGCCATCAATCCATCAAAACAACTTGGAGATACAAGGGACGCTGAAAGATCTGCAGATGTTAATACCATCATCAACGCGGTGTACCAATACGCGATTGATAATAATGGAAATCTTCCAACCGGAATTGACAGCGTTTATACATCTGCGCAAGTGTTAGGCACCGCTGGAAGCGGCGCTGATTCGACTTGTTCAGCAACAACTACTCTTGCAGCAGCAGTAGATCTTTCAACCGCCCTTGTTCCGACTTATATAGTTGGGATTCCAGCGGATCCAAGCACAGGCACATCTGCTAATACAGACTACTATATAAATAGGGAATCAAGTGGGCGTATAAGAGTAGGTGCTTGCGATCCAGAACAGATGGCAGAGATAGAAGTTCTTAGATAGATCTTCTTTAGTCTTAGTTCTTATTTAGATGAAATATAAGCTTTCTAATAAAACAATAAGGAATATTCTGCTGGTTGGTTGCTTAGTCTTTATTTTATCTGTTATTTTAGGAATACTTTTGTCTGATATTTATGTATCTCTATTAATTACAGGATCCTTGATTTTGTTGTCACTCGTCTCTGTAGTTATCTATAACCTATCTGTGTCAGACGACGTAGAAAAACTTAGGTTAGATTTGGAAAAATTTAAATTAGCGGTAGAGTATTCAAGTGATCATATTGCTATTACTGATCCTGATGGAAATATTCTTTATGGAAATAAGTCTGTTGAGAGAATCACAGGTTATCCAGTGAGTGAGGTTGTTGGGCAGAAAGCTGGTAAGGCTTGGGGTGGACTTATGCCAAAGGAGTATTATGCAAAGATGTGGAAAACTATAAAGATTGATAAAAAACCATTCAACAGTGTTTTAAAAAATAAAAGAAAAAATGGTGAAATATACGATGCAGAAGTAACAATATCTCCCGTATTAAGCAAAAATGGGTCTGTTGTATATTTTGTAGCTATTGAGAGAGATATTACTACCATCATGAATCAAAATAGGTCGAATACAGATTTGTTGTCAAAAATAAAAGCTAAAAATGATCAATTGGAGAAGATGAATAGATTTATGACAGATAGAGAGTTGAAAATGAGAGAGCTTAAGAAGCAAATTGAGGAGTTGAAGCAAAACAAAAATAATGCTCAATAAGATTATAAAATTATCGGTGAGAGCGAAAATAATAGTATATTTTTTGTTTGTCTTGTTTATTATTTTTAGTGTAGGTTGGTATTCCTATATAAATTTAGAAAAGATAAGTAATTTTTTAAGAGGAGATTTGCCCGAATCTATTTTGAGGGTACAATCGGATTCAAAATTAGACACGATTGTTCAGTTTATTAGATATGACGATGAAGTTTTAACGCAAAGTGCAAGAAATTACGCCTTTACTGGCGACATTTATTGGAAGGATAGATATTTTGATTTTTCAGAAAAAATTGGTCAAAGGATCAGTGAAGCAAAAATGCTATCGGGTGAATATAGATATCATGAAATTTTTGAAGCTCTAGAGTCTATAAATAGCAGTTTAGTGAAAATAGAAGAAAAATCCTTTGGTTATGTTGATAATGGGAATCTAGATTCTGCAGTATCGCTACTTGATAGTTCTGAATACCTCGACTTAAAGAAGGAATACGAGGACAGAATTAACGAGTATCTTAATTTTAGAGGCGCAAGTCTTTATTCAGCAGAAGCTGTATCTGTAGAAGAATTAAAAAAGATAGAAACACTTTTAGATTCCAGCGTTAGTCATCAGCAAAAAATTTCGTTGGCTATTCTTGCTTTGCTTATTCTTTCTTTTCTAGTTCTGTTCATCGCTATAAACAAAGCCTTTTTAAGGCCGCTCATTGAAATGCAAAGAGTCGCAAAGGAAATTGCATCAGGAGATTTAAGTAAGAGAGTTGATATCAAAACTGGTGATGAAATAGAAGACCTTGCTGATGACTTTAATATGATGATCTCACGATTAGAGGAGATAATTAAGAATTTTGATCAAAGAGTAAAAGAGCAATTAGAAGAAGTAAATAGAAAAACTGAAGATTTGGAAAATCAAAATAAGGCAGTACTAAACATACTTGAAGATGTTGATATTGAAAGGAAGAAGTCAGAGAAATTGGCACAAGATCTTGAAAAGTTTAAATTGGCCGTTGATAATGCTTCTGATCAAATTGTAATCACTGATTCAGAAGGCATTATTCTGTTTGCGAATAAAGTTGTCGAGAAAATAACCGGCTACATGCTTAAAGATGTAATTGGAAAAAAAGCTGGAAAGATGTGGAGTCGTCCAATGGAAAAAGAATTTTATGAGAAACTATGGAAAACCATAAAGATAAACAAGAAACCATTTGTTGGAGAAATAATAAATAAAAGAAAAAATGGAGAGGAGTATCAGGCCTACATAAGCATTTCGCCAATTGTAGATAAGAATGATGAGGTGTTGTTCTTCGTTGGAATTGAAAGAGATATTACTCTTGAAAAGAATATTGATAAGACAAAGACAGAATTTGTGTCCCTTGCTTCACATCAGCTAAGGACACCTCTTTCGGCAATCGGTTGGTATGCAGAAATGTTGCTTGCAGGAGATGCTGGTAAGATAAACAAGAATCAAAAAGAGTATCTCAATGAAATTTATAAAGGTAACAAGAGAATGGTAAGTCTCGTGAATGCGCTATTAAATGTATCGCGTCTTGAATTGGGCACCTTCTCAGTGAATCCATCCCCAACTGATATCAGAGAGGTTTCCAATGATGTTCTTAAGGAGCTTGAAGTAAAAATCAAGGAGAAGAAAATTTCCGTAAAAAAGAAATACGACAAGGACATAAAAAAGATAAATGTTGATCCAAATCTGATGAGAATTGTGTTCCAGAATCTATTATCTAACTCTGTTAAATATAATTCAGACAAAGGGAAGGTTGAGGTTTCAAT
>CAZOXE010000065.1:0-2425 GCA_964583835.1 uncultured Candidatus Saccharibacteria bacterium
ACTATGCTCTTATTTTCGCATCTTTTATAAGTTTGATAATTTCGTCTTCATCCTCAGTAATTGTGTAGATCGCCATATCTTCTTCGTCTATTGCTCCATTTTTTCTAAAAATATTTTCCTCAATAAATTTGTTGAGTCCGGTCCAGTAATCCTTTCCAACTAAAATAATTGGGAGAGGTGGGACTTTTCTCGTCTGGACAAGCGTTACTATTTCAAAAAATTCATCCATCGTTCCAAATCCTCCAGGAAAAAAGATGTATGCTTCGGCTGCAAACGACAACAGAACCTTTCTAGAGAAGAAGTAATAAAAATTCATTTTATCTGTTAGATATTTGTTTTCTGTCTGTTCGTCAGGAATTTTTATTGTAAGGCCAATAGATTTTCCTTTTGCCTCATATGCTCCATGGTTTGCTGCCTCCATTATTCCAGGTCCACCTCCTGTAACGATTGCATAACCAAGCTCTAAGACAATTCTCTTTGCGAGTGATTTTGCTTTTTCATAACTCTCATCACCAGGTCTCGCTCTTGATGAACCAAAAAAAGTAACAGACTCAAGATAATCTTTAATAAATTTAAAACCTTGCTTGAATTCAATATCAATTCTTGCAAGACGCTCTTTTTCAGCTTTTTCGATTTGTTCAATTGTAAGTGGACTGGTGGCAATGTTTTCATCCGGTTTCATACATTTATATTAACAGATGATTTTGCAAACATGAAGACATTTAGTAGAATTAAACTGTGTTAAGGTTAAGACAATATGCGATTATTAACAAAAAATGAAAAAATAGCTGTAACAGTTGCTTTAATTGTTATTTTGTTTTTCTTGATCATAGGAAGCTTTGTTATCGGTACTTTTGAAGCTTCCGGCGATGAATATCTAATTGAAGATAGTTCAATCATTGGCTAGTGATAAGGACACTTTTAGAAAGTGAGAAAACCTCTAATTTTTGATATACAGAAAAAACTTGAGAATGGACTTGGTAGAGCCGGGGTTTTGAGTGTGGGCCATGGTGAAATAGAAACACCCGCTTTTGTTGTGGTTGGTACAAAAGCGACAGTAAAGGCCGTGACACCAGAACAATTAAAGGATATTGGTGTTCAGGTTGTGCTGGGGAATACTTATCACTTATATCTCGAGCCTGGGGATGAAAGGGTTAAAAAAGCAGGTGGCATAAATAAATTTATGAATTGGTCTGGCCCGACCATGACTGATTCGGGTGGTTTTCAAGTATTTTCACTTGGTGAAGTTTTTGGAACAGGTGTTACAAAGATTGCAAAATCAAACAAAGAAGAGCTTGAAGAAATTGAAAATAAAAATTTAATAAGATTAGCAAAGGTAGATGACGACGGTGTCACATTTAAGTCGCACATTGATGGAAGTGAGCATCGATTTACTCCAGAAAAATCTATTGAGATTCAGCATAATATTGGCGCCGACATCATTTTTGTTTTTGATGAGCCGACTGCACCACTTGCTCCAAGAGAAAGACAACTGCAAGCGCTTAAGAGGACTCATAAATGGGCGAAAAAGTGTTTTGATTATCATAAAAAATCCGAAAACTCGGAAAGACAGGCTTTATTTGGGATAGTGCAAGGTGGGCGTTACGAGGATCTTAGGAAATTATCAGCTAAAACGATATCAGAGATTGATTTTGATGGTTTTGGAATCGGGGGTTCATATATAAAGGATGATATGGGAACTGCGGTAAAATGGGTAAACGAGATCCTGCCTGAAGACAAACCCCGTCACTTACTTGGAATAGGGGAGCCAGAAGACCTATTTGAAGCAATAGAAAATGGTTGCGATTTGTTTGATTGTGTTATTCCTACGAGAGTCGCTAGAAATGGTCAGCTTTTTACAAGACGAGGTAAGATAAATATTTTTCAGTCAAAATATAGAGACGATTTTAGTCCTATTGATCTTCTTACACCATCGTATACCTCACTTAATTACACAAAAGCCTACCTGGCACACCTTTTCAGATCAAAAGAGATTCTAGGGGCAACACTTGCATCAATTCATAATTTATATTTCTTAGTGAGTCTCGTTAAAGAAATCAGACAGTCGATTATAGATGGGAATTTTTTTGAGTTTAAAAAAGAGTTTTTGAGTAAATTTAAAAGGAGTGAGGATTAGGACCTCACTCCTTGGGACGCAATAAGCTGACGGATCTTTTTCTTTCTGTCTTCCGGCAGCTTGTAGTTCCTGTCGATTTGTCTGGCGAATCTGAGAGGCTTAGACAGCCTCTGTCGGATTTTTTGTATCATGTACATATCAAACCTCCTAGCTATATTATAGCATATCACTAGCTCTGTGTCAATCTAAACAAGTATGCTATAATGTCGTCTAATCATGAATAAATTCAATCTAAAATCAGAATTTAAACCTGCTGGGGACCAACCTCAGGCAATAAAGAAACTCTCT
>CAZOXE010000065.1:2435-2795 GCA_964583835.1 uncultured Candidatus Saccharibacteria bacterium
CAGACCCTTTTAGGTGTCACTGGTTCAGGTAAAACATTTACTATTGCAAATGTAATTGCAAAATTTAATAAACCAACACTTGTGATTGCTCACAACAAGACTCTAGCAGCTCAACTTGCACAAGAGTACAAGGAATTTTTCCCGGAAAATGCTGTTCATTACTTTGTCTCGTACTACGATTTTTACCAGCCAGAGGCCTATATGCCCATTACAGATACTTATATTGAAAAGGAAGCGATGATTAATGAAGAAATTGAAAGATTGAGGCACGCATCGACTCAAGCCCTAATGTCTCGTAACGATGTAATCATTGTTGCATCAGTTTCGTGTATTTATGGTCTTGGTTCGCCAGACGAATAT
>CAZOXE010000066.1:0-2718 GCA_964583835.1 uncultured Candidatus Saccharibacteria bacterium
GCAGTACTTGTGCCAATCTACAATATTTCTGCTACATTTTGATTGATTTTTAAGGAACGAAGCGACTTTATAAATCATCACCCCGTTAAATACAATTTATTTATAAATTGTTTATTGATTTGATAAAATCCCCAATATCTAATGGGGTAAATCTGCACTTGATAAAAGTATTTTTTTATGCTATTCTACACAACGGATGACAAACACAGTATTTGATGGAATTCACTGTTTACCGAGGAATCGACAAGCAAGTAGGTCAGCGTTTTCTGGAGGAGTTCAACTCGATCCAGGATCGGATGGATGTCTTGCTTGTGATACAAAACCACCAACACGGCTATCTCCAAAAGAGATAATTGGGCAGATGATTGACGGTCGGTTTAAGATTCTTGGATATTTTGAGCATGGAGATAAATTCGTGGCAGAATGCCCACGGAGAAAGTTTCTTCTTGGCTCAAGAGAAAAGTTAAAGGAAATATCCAAAAAATGTAACTGTTCAAGTTGTTAATTTTGTTTTGCACCGTAAATTCGGTGTTTTTTTATTATCCACACCAAAAATAAAAGTTGTTGTGCTTTAAATATTATAATATAAGGGTAATTTGAAAATCGGAACTCGCCTCATTATTTATCGTCGATGAAAAAATGAGTAGGGAATGAACCGGTCAAATTAATATTAAGTTAACTTAGTAGTAATAATAGATTAATAATGAAAAATAAAGGTTTTACATTAATTGAACTTTTGGTCGTTATCGCGATCATCGGTATCCTTTCATCAGTTGTTTTGGCTTCGTTGAATACTGCAAGAGATAAGGGAGAGGATGCTGCAATCAAGGCAAACTTGACCAACATTAGAGCACAAGCAGAATTGGTCTACGATGACAGCAGCAGAAGTTACGATACTGTATGTGCTGATGGAAACGTTTCAGCTGCTGTAACTGCAGCTGGAGGTAGTTGTTTTGACAGTGCTGATGCTTGGGCTGCACAAGCAGCGTTGAGTGACGGCTCATATTTCTGTGTTGATTCAACAGGGCAGGCAGTCAACCCTGCTGCGTCTTCAATCGGTGCCGCAGACTTTGTTTGTAACTAACAGGATTATTTTCAAAAACCCCCGTAAATGGGGGTTTTTGTTTTTATGCGAAATTTTTTTGTGAGTATATAAGTGATATAATTTTTCATGTGAAATCAATTAGACTAATACCAATCCTTATAGGAATTGTTGCTTTAATAATTTTTACCTACGCAACCTATTTTATTATTGAGGAGATGATTAATTTTATGTATAAGAAGGAATTAAACGAATCCGAAATTGACAATCGACTTAATCAAGAGAATTTAGACTTTATTAAAGTAATGGATAGTCAAAAACAGATCCCTATTGTAGAAGAAAAGAGCGAAAATAATATTGAGACCCATAAGGATTTTAGTTGGTGTATTGAGAACGGTGGTAGTGAGTATTTGTTCGATTATAACACTCTCAAAACTTGTCTGTTAGAAAATAAAGTTTATAAAGAGAGGTGCGTAAATAATGATAAGTATTATGTAATAGGAAGACCATTAATAGATAGTGTTGGTTCAGATTATCTGATCAAGTACAAAGATAGTGAAAAAGATGTTTTTGAGTGCGAATATAATTTTGAAAATGGGGATTTCGAAATAAAAAATGGATACGCCCAATACATATTGGCTTTAGAGGATGATTTTTTAATTTTTGATCAAGGAACAGGGCCAGAACCAAGATTACTAATAGTTTACGACTTAGCGAAAAAGGAGAAAGTCTATGAAAATCTTTATTCGAAACCAATTAGTATAGAAGACAACACAATCTCTTTTTGGGCAACGACAGATGATTTGGTCACTAAAGAAAATTGTCCTAGATTAGAGGAGATGAAGAGGGATGGTTTTGGCTCAATTATTGAGACTCGTGTATCTCTCGATCTACAAAACTTAATTGTAGAAGGGTTAGGAGAATATCAGTGTATTCCATTACAATAAATTGAACTATCAGAGTGGGGATTTATACTTTGTGTTACGAGAATCTATTTCACAAAATAAAAAAACCGGCACTGGTGTGCCGATATGAAATCATTGTGGATCACTCGTAACAGAGAACGTTGCTTTCTTGTCCACCGATGTAAGTCTGAAATCGGTTTCCGCTCCCTGAGTGTCTGACAATGAGGATTGTTCCTTCTTTTTCGCCGAGTTGCGTTAGTTTCGCTTTTCTAACGGGTCCGATCCTTTTCGTGCCAGTGAGAGGAATGAATCTTTCAGTTGGCTTGTCTTCTGAAATAATTTTAACCTCTACCACATCTCTTACTCTCTTCCCACGAAAGTCGTCAACGATTTGAAGAATCGTGCCAGTCGGAATATCTCTTGGTAAAATTGGGACACCATCTCTTCCGAGTGTCATATAATCATAGACACATCTGCTTCCCGCCATAATGAATATGGCTGTAAATAATACGTAGCCAAGCCAGATGTTTGGTCTGTCTTGAAGCAGTTTGTCCGTTGTCGCAAGCCAGAATCCAAAGATAAACACCGACCAAATCACAACCAATGCCCAGAGTGTAAATACCATCTTGTTTTTCATCTTTTCCTCCTCTTTTGTGCTCAAAAGAGCAATTTTTCTGAAATGATAATAACTCTATATCTATTTTTTGTCAAATGATTGGGTGTAAGCAAAGAAAGGGGAGGAAATAACCACTTGACTTATATCGAAAAATA
>CAZOXE010000067.1:0-2632 GCA_964583835.1 uncultured Candidatus Saccharibacteria bacterium
AATAATTCATCTGCAACAAGAGGGTTCACAGCATATTCTGTCATTATTTCTCTGACTTCGCTTGGGTTTGGAGAAACGAGATCAATCCAAACCAAGTTTTTGTACTTGAACTTCCGAATCATGTAAAAATTATAACTTGATTCTCTCATCCATCCTAGTAATTATTGTGGGAATATTAATAATTTGTGCAGTTCTAATTTTTTTGGAATAATATTGATAATTATGAAAAATTTTTTAAGAAGACTTGTACCAGTACTTGTTGTAGTTCTTGTGTTGTTAGGTGTATTTTTTGCTGGAGTTCAGTTTGCTGAAACGAAGACTAGTGCTCCTTATAGGAATGCAGAAACTATTGCCGATGAGACAAATGTTGACTTGTCGTCCTTTTGGGAAGTATGGAGGGTTGTTGATGAAAAATTTGTTCCAGCCTCTACAACAAAAATGGCAACTGATGAAGAAAGGGTGTATGGCGCAATCGAAGGAATGGTGGATTCACTTGGCGATCCGTATACGATCTTTTTGCCACCACGAGAAAATGATTCATTTAGAGAGAGTGTGAGTGGAAACTTTGATGGTATTGGAGCAGAAATAGGAATAGAAGGTGGAGCAATTACTATTATCGCACCGTTAAAAGGTTCTCCAGCAGAAAAGTCTGGTATTAGAGCAGGGGATAGAGTCGTTGAAATTAATGGAGAAAGTACTGAAGGGATGTCACTTGATGATGCTGTATCGAGAATAAGAGGAGAGAAAGGAACAAGTGTTACGCTCGTTGTAATCAGAAAAGAGGGTGGTTCAGAGACTATTGAAATCACAAGAGATAAAATAAATATTCCGACTGTAGACACAGAATTAATTGTTGCGGAAAATGGTAAAAAAGTTTTTAGAATTAATCTATATAATTTTAACTCAAGCTCATCTATATATTTCAGGGATGCTCTTAGAAAATTTGTCGAGTCTAAGACAAACAATCTAATAATTGATCTTAGGGGTAATCCCGGAGGTTATCTTGAAATTGCGGTAGATATTGCAAGTTGGTTTGTTCCATTAGGAAAAACTATTGTAGCTGAAGATTTTGGACCACATGAAGAGCAAACTGTTTTTAGAAGCAAAGGTCATAACTTGAAAGGGAATTATAATCTAGTTGTCTTAGTAGATGGTGGAACCGCTTCCGCATCGGAAATTGTTGCAGGAGCTCTGCAGGAATATGGGGTAGCAACTTTGGTTGGAGAACAGACGTTTGGTAAAGGTTCAGTCCAGGAACTTGTTGAAATAACAGACGAAACTTCGCTGAAAGTTACTATTGCTCGTTGGCTCACACCAGAGGGTAGATCTATCTCTGACGCCGGTTTAGAGCCTGATTATGAGGTTTTCTTGACAGAAGAGGATATTGAGGCAGGAAAAGATCCTCAGCTTGAAAAAGCCATAGAATTGCTTATTATGTAGCAAAGTTAATATAAAATTGATATGAAAGTAGTATTACTGCAAGACGTTAAAAATCTAGGAAAAAAGTATGAAATCAAGGAGGTCAAAGAGGGACACGCTATAAATCTCCTTATTCCACGTGGCTTGGTTGAAGTTGCTACAGACGGAGTAGAAGAAAAATACGAAAAATTAAGACTTCAAGAAGAGGCAAAAAAGGATGCAAAGAAAGATATGATCAAGGAAAGGTTTTTAGTAATAGGAGGTGCTGAAGTCGTAATTATGAAAAAGGCGAGTGAAGAGGGGCATTTGTTTGCAAGTATTCATGCAGGCGAAATATCTGATTCGATCAAAGCCAATCTTGGCGTTGAAATAAATCCTGAGTGGATAAAAATTTCCTCACCGATTAAGAGTGTTGGTGAACATAATATAAAAATAGAGACTGAAGGAGAAAAAACCGAAATCAAGTTGATTGTAAAGACTATATAAAATAAAAAAACCCGCATAAAGCGGGTTTTTTTATAATACGCTAACTGTTTTGTGTTTATCTACAGAACCGTCGTATTTTGTCTTTCTTTTTGCTCCAAATCTGACCGTTCCTTCCTTCATTGAAAAAATTGTATGATCTTTTCCAAGTCTTACGTTTTTACCTGGAAGAAACTTTGTTCCTCTTTGTCTGATAATTATTGATCCAATTTTTGCTTTTTCTCCATTAAAAAGTTTGACTCCAAGGTATTTTGGATTTGAATCGGTCAGGTTTTTGGCTGTACCTGCAGCTTTCTTGTGTGCCATATTTCTATATAATTAGTCCAATGAGTATAAATGAAATATTCAAAAATATCAAGTCCCTTACCCTTAGGATTTTTAATCATACAAAGGATTTTATAAATGGTTTAAATATTGAGTATTGGGTGGTTTTACTCATAATTTTAGTTGGTTTTGCATCTTTTGGGTTAGGGAGACTCTCTTCTATTGAAAAAGAACCACTTGTTTTTGAATATGACATATCTAAAGGTGATCAAAATACTAGTCAAAGCGAAAAGGATATAGGTGCTAATATCATTGAATCACTTAAAACAGTAGAAAAGGTTGTTGCGTCAAAGAATGGCACGAAATGGCATTATCTATGGTGTCCAGGAGCAAAACAAATCAGCGAAGAGAACAAAATCATATTCAATAATGAAAAAGACGCAGAATCTGCAGGATTTATTAAAGC
>CAZOXE010000068.1:0-2523 GCA_964583835.1 uncultured Candidatus Saccharibacteria bacterium
TTTTGGTTTTGCTAACTCAAGAAATTCATCTTTGTCAATTTTGTCGAGTTTATTTGAGACGTATTCAGCTAATTCAAATATATTTAATCCTTCTGGAATAATTAGTTTGAAAGGTTCAAGGTGATAGTCTCCATTTATCATCCTATTAGACACGCTAAGCACACTTATTTTTTTATCAAAGAAATAGTCGCCAGACTTCAAGTCTTTCTCCCCTCCTTGAATTATTGTAAATAAAATGAATAGTCTGGCAGATTTTATAATGTTTAAACTTTTTAAATCCTCGGCCACCTCTTTTACACCCCTACCTTGTTCGACTGTATAAATCGTATCGACAGGAAATCCCTTTGGAGCAAAGAAGTAGGTATTATAAAACCATATAATGACAACAAACAAAGACACTAACAAAATAGCTATTGTTCTGTATCTTCTAGGAAGACTTAGTTTTATGTTGTAGATAAAGTTTGCTATTCTCTCCATAATTAGAAAGGTAAGTTTGCTGGCGGTTCTCCTTTTTTGGACATTATTCTCTCAAATGTTGGTGTTTGTGCTACGTTGCCAGGGAAATGAAAAATTGTAGCAAGCTCTTCACTGTTTAATATAAACGGTTTGCAAAGATAATTTCCAGGTTCAAAAAAATACGATCTCGCTTTGTAATTTCTAAGCTTATTTCTCTTTAATTTTTTTGTTCTATTTCCAGTTAGGTCCTGCCATGGATAATCGAAACCTGTGGTATTCATTGGTTTAAAACCATTTAAATCATTTGAACTAAATTGTTTAAATGTTCCAACCAATCCTACGACGTTTATGAAATTAAACACATCCTTGTCACCAATGTATATAGCTCTGATCCCTACATCAAATGGAAATTTTGAAATACTCCTTTCAAGAGCGGCAATGGTCTCACTTTCGCCCTTAGTAAGAGGTATCGGCATCCTTTTTTCATCGTCTTTTGGCATATTCTTCTCTTTAATTTTCTTTATTTCTGCTTCTGCTTCGTCCTTCCATGGATCTGGCTTCTTTTTGTGTCCAGTAATTAGTATTTGAATCCAAGCTTGCTCTTCAGGTTTTAATGAGCCAAGGTATTCAAGTACAGGAGTGAGTGGGTCAACTTTATTTTCCTCTTCGGTTTCTTTATCAAGTCCATAGTCTACATATGTCTTGATTGGATATGGATCTGGTTTTGTTAATGTAAATTCACAGCCCCACATATTATTTTTACCTGGTTCATATTCCACATTGTTTACATAGTCATCAACCTCTGTTATTTCAGCTGTTGAAAATTGTGAATATAAATGAGATGTTATGTGTTTCTTCCAAAAGGCAGGAGACCAAATATAAAATCTTACATCTCCACCAATTGATACCATTTCAAGCGAAAACCATGGTTTAGGCCTACCTTCCTTGATGTACTTCATGTACCAATTCCCTTCACTTGTTTGATTTAGTGAAAGTAAGAATAATTCCATAGCAAGAGGCGATTTGGTAATCTCTTTTGGTAGACGAATCTGTAATAGAACAAATTTTTCAGCCGCCAGATTTTTTGCTCTCATAAATTCTCCCCACATAGGTAAAAATAGGTTCCAAAGCAAAATTGGTAACCATATAGGAACAAGAAATAGTACTAGCTCTATTATTTTTAAAAATAGTCCTGTAAAATCCATATACTGTTTTAATTTTACCCTGAAGACAGTTTAGTAACAATAGTAACTGTTCAAAAAGAAAAAGTTACCGATTTGTTCGGCAACTTTATCTTTTTTATTTTACGTTTGAGTAGACTCCACTTTTATCTTTCTTGAAAAACTTTGGATTCTGAAGATTTACCATAATCGTATTCTCTTTCACATACCTTTCCTTCATAACCTTCTCGATTATTTCATCTTTTGTGAGTGGTCCGTTTTTTTCTAGGATGTGAGAAATAACATCTCTCACAACACCAGATACATAGCCCCATTCTGATAGTGCGTATAGACCTCGTCCGACTAAGACAAATCTAGGGTCTTTTATTAATTCATTGTGGCAAGTAGCAACGTGTGCTTTTTTGTCAAAAAGTTTTGTTATTGCTTTTGCAACCTCAGAAAAATGAATCGGTGAACCATGTTTCTTCAAAACCAGGAAGGCGTAATCTCTAATCCCCTTCGCTCTAACATTCGATGAAGTTGATTTTCCCCATTCTCCTAATGGATTCTTATCTATAACCTTCGACATTGATAACCACCTCTTTAATACTTCCTCGTTTTTATACTCACCAGACAAATCCTTTAAATAACCAAGGAATTGACTGATTAAATCAGGCTCCTGTACTAGATCATCATCAGATAAGTTTTTATATAGAGATCTTATTGAATCAAAAACAGATGGTGCAACTTTCTGATCTACACTCCATCTATGCTTAAAATGCTCGTCTTCCTTGTGCTTTATAAATGGGTCTCCGAGTACAAGCATAAAATGTATATTGTTTTGAGTACTTTCGTCAGACGAAATTTCCTCTAAAAGATCTTCTTCCGATACCACAGCACCCATATC
>CAZOXE010000069.1:0-2449 GCA_964583835.1 uncultured Candidatus Saccharibacteria bacterium
AGATGAAGAAACTGCACCAGCACTTGTTCGTGCAGGCGCAACTCGCCTTGTTTCTGGTTCTGCTATTTTTGATTCTGGTGATTTAAAGAATACAATTAATAAATTTAAAGATCTAAGTTAAAATATATAATAATGAAGGATCTAACTGACGAGAAAATAAGATTCCTTGAAAAGAAAGCGAACGACATAAGAGTTTCTATCATAGAATCTCTTGTTGAGGCAGGGTCGGGACACACTGCAGGTCCTCTTGGTATGGCTGATATTTTTACAGCTTTATTTTTTCACATATTAAAACATGATCCAGAAAATCCGAATTGGGAGGAACGTGATAGATTAATTCTTTCAAATGGTCATATTTGTCCGGTACTCTATGCAACAATGGCCCATGCCGGATATTTTCCACTCGAAGAATTAAAAACCTTAAGAAAATTTGGAACGAGATTACAAGGGCATCCTCACAGAGAATATCTCGATGCCCTTGAAACAAGTTCTGGTCCGCTTGGTTCAGGACTTTCTCAAGCGGTTGGAATGACTCTTGCAGACAGAATCGACCGAGGAAGATCTTCTGACAGGTTTTTCTATGCATTACTGAGTGACGGCGAACTTGATTGCGGACAAAATTGGGAAGCGATAATGCTTGCAGGTAAAGAAAAGTTACACAATTTAATAGCGATAATTGATAGAAATAATATTCAAATCGACGGTTTTACTGAGGACATAATGCCACTTGAACCACTTTCAAATAAATTCAAATCATTTAATTGGCATGTGATAGAGATAACAGGACATAATTTTGATCAAATTGCAGGAGCGGTTGAAGAAGCCAAAGCTGTTTTTGACAGGCCAGCTGTGATAATTGCGAACAATATTCCGGGCAAGGGTGTACCAGCGTTTGAAAGAAAATTTGAGTGGCACGGAAAACCACCAGCACCAAAAGAAGGCGAAGAAGCAATTAAACATTTACGCAAGAATTATAAATAGCATGGATTATTTAAAAGAAAAACAAAATTTAAAGTGCTTTTGGTGCTGGACATGCCCAAATATTGGAAAAGCTGAGATTTACCCAGCACTAAATTTAAATAAATTTCAGTGCTGGGTGGCGTTAAAAATTTTAAAAGCAAATTATAAATAATATGGGTGAAGAAAAGAAAAAAGTTGGCGCAGGATTTGGGGTAATGGTGCTTAGGCATGGAAAAATTTTACTTGGTCAAAGGCACATTGATCCAGAAAAAGCTGACTCAGAATTGTCGGGAGAGGGAACGTGGACAATGCCTGGTGGTAAGATGGAATATGGAGAGTCTTTTGAGAAAGGGGCTTATCGAGAATTGAAGGAAGAAACAGGGATGGAAATAAAAGATGTAAAAGTAATTACAGTTGAAAACAGTGTCGGGCCAAATGCACAATTCATAACTGTTGGTATGGTAGCAGAAGATGCAACAGGTGAGCCAAAAATAATGGAGCCAGACGAAATAACAAAATGGGAGTGGTTTGATATAAACAATTTACCAAAACCTATGTTTCCTCCGAGTCAATATATAATTGACTGTTATAAGAAAGGAGTTTTTTATAAAAATGATTAAACCTGAAAAAAAACTAAATCCAAAGATTTTTGACGTAGACGTTGAGCAAAAGCCAATTCGCGCCGGTTTTGGGGAAGGTCTTTTGATTGCAGGCGATAATGACAAAAATGTTGTTGGACTTTGTGCGGACCTTTTAGAATCAACAAAAATGGAGGCGTTTGCAAAAAAATACCCAGATAGATTTATAGAGATAGGTGTAGCTGAGCAAAACCTTGCATCAGTCGCATCAGGAATGGCGCGGATGGGTAAAATTCCTTTTATCAGCTCTTATGCAATGTTTTCTCCGGGAAGAAATTGGGAGCAAACGAGGACTACTATTTGTTATAACAATGTGCCAGTAAAAATTGCTGGTAGTCACGCCGGTATTTCTGTAGGCCCTGACGGAGGCACACACCAAGCGTTAGAAGATATAGCAATCACTCGAGTGATCCCAAGAATGGAAGTTATATCACCTTGCGATGCTATTGAAGCTAAAAAAGCGACGATTGCTGCTGCAAAAAATACAAGTCCGACGTATATCAGACTTGCTCGTGAAAAGACTCCCGTTATCACAACGGAGGAAACTCCATTTGAAATTGGTAAGGCGCAGATATATTTTGAAACTGAAGCTCCACAGGTTGCGATAATTGCCACTGGGGCACTTTTACATAAGGCGTTAAAAGTCGCTTATGAACTATCAAAAGAGAAGATTGGTTTAATTGTTGTAAATCTTTCAACAATTAAACCCCTAGATCAGCACACGATTCTAGACGTGGCTAGAAAGGTCAAAGGAATAGTCACAGTTGAGGAACATCAAATCGCAGGTGGAATGGGAAGTGCTGTTGCAGAATTCTTGTCACAGGTAAATCCTATTAGGATTGAATTTATAG
>CAZOXE010000070.1:0-2409 GCA_964583835.1 uncultured Candidatus Saccharibacteria bacterium
AACGTGTGATCAGTTTTGGAGTAGAGTATTGCTGTTTTTGATTTGTGCCATGGAGAAGAAAAGAAACAGTAAACATTTTTTATTTTATTTGTTTTTTTATAAACATCACTCAAAACCTCGTCAAGTGATTTTTTAAATATTTTTATGTTTTCTACTTTGTCATCTGCTTTTAGAAATTTAATTTTTTTTCTTTTAAAACTAAACTCCTCACAATGAGTATCTATCGCCATTGAGCCAATGGTGCTACTTCTTATATCTAGGATAAGAACTCCATCATTACTTAAACCTTTAGCGGTCATACATAATTTATACCACAAAATTATTCTAATATTGCTTTTATTCTGCGGATACCTGCAGATGATGCTTCCTCTTTAATTATTTTAAACCTTCCAAGCTCACTTGTATTTTTTACATGTGGGCCACCGCATATTTCTTTGCTAATGTTTCTGCCTATAGTATAGACTTTCACTTTCTTACCATATTTTTCTCCAAATACTCCAATTGCATTTTGTGCCTTGGCATCTTCCAAGTCTATTTCTTCACAATTTACATCGTGCGCCTCACCTATCCATGCGTTTACCTGTTCTTCAACTGATTTTTTTTCTTGCTCTGTAAGTTTCTGTGAGTGTGAAAAATCAAACCTAAGTCTTTCTGAATTAATATTACTGCCTCTTTGCTCAATATGTTCACCTAAAGTTTTTCTCAGCGCAGCGTTTAGAAGATGAGTTGTGGTGTGGTATTTGATTTCCTTATCTCCTTGGCCACCCAATCCGCCCTTAAACATTCCTTTTGATGCTGTTCTGGATTTTTCTTGATGTAAATTTAATTTTTTATAAAAATCATTACGATTTTCGACTACTTTTACCTCCTCTTGAACCTCGAGAGGTAGACCATAAGTCTCATATATACTGAAAGCCTTATCACCTGTAAGTATGTCTACCTTTTCTAGCTCCCTTAACCCTTTCTCAAGTGTTTTTGAAAATTTTTGCATCTCATCGTTAATAACTTCTTGAATTCTCCATGAATTTAATGCAAGTTGTGGGTATTGATTTGCGTATTTTGAGGTAATAACGTTAATAAATCTTTCTATGGTTGATGTGTCAATATTTTTTTTGTCTGTTTTTGTTACCAATCTTCGAATTAATCGACGTAGAACGTAACCACGATCAGTATTTGATGGCAAAATACCATCTGCTATTAGAAAAACTGAACTTCTAAAATGATCAGAGATTATTCTTTGGTTTCTAATGTCGTTTGAAAGTTTTGATGATTCGTTGATTAAACCTTCAAACAAGTCAGTATCAAAAACACTTTTTTTACCCTGCAAGACCGCAGTTAGTCTTTCAAGTCCAGCACCGGTATCAACATTTTTTTGGACAAGTTTGTCTGTGACTTTACCGTCACGCATTTTATATTCCATAAACACGTCGTTCCAGATCTCTACCAGATCTTGTCTTTTGTCAGCTTCAATATATTCCTCTTTTTTTAGGTCTCCTAAGCCATTTTTTGTTGTGTCATATCTCATTTCTGAATCTGGTCCACAAGGTCCATTTTCACCAGGCTGCCACCAGTTTTCACTCGCAGGCATAAAGTATATTCTATGCTCTGGTATACCAACCGCTCTCCAATGTGACGCTGATTCATCATCACGGGGTGCGTTATTATCACCCTCAAAAACTGATATATATAATCTGCTTGGATCCAGACCAAAACCCTCCTCTTTGTCGGTCAAGAGTTTGTAGCTCCATTCAATTGCTTCTTTTTTGAAATAGTCGCCTAAAGACCAGTTACCAAGCATTTCAAAAAAGGTTAAATGAGTATCATCACCCACTTCGTCTATGTCGTTTGTTCTTAAACACTTCTGAAAATTAACAAGTCTCTTACCTTCGGGATGTGATTCACCAAGAAGATATGGAACAAGGGGTAACATTCCTGCTGTATTAAATAAAACTGATGGATCGTTGTCAGGAACGAGTGACGCTGAAGGTATTATTTTATGTCCTCTCTTTTCAAAAAATTTTAAAAATTTATCTCTAATTTCTTCTGAATTCATACTAGGATGTTTTATTGCTTTTTCTTATTTTATCAGCCACATTCTTTGCATATGACTTTGCATAATTGCAATATTCGCACGAAATAGAGCTTTTTGGAAGTTCTTCAGAATCTAGACATTTCTTTATTTCAAGGATCGTTGGTTCAATCCATGTCGTATCACCTTCATGTGCAATCAGGTTTACATCAAATTCCAGTTTCTTATCAAACGAATCAACATCCTTTTTTCCGTTTACATATACAAAATAGCCAGTATCCGAGACTTTAAAATCATTATTTTTTAATAACCATTGATATATTTCGATTTGTCTTCTGTACTGATTGTGCCATTTCGAGTCTTCAAGTTCATTAACTGCA
>CAZOXE010000071.1:0-2403 GCA_964583835.1 uncultured Candidatus Saccharibacteria bacterium
TATCACTATCAAAATAATCTCTTGAACCCACCATAACCAAAATTTGTCCATTATTTGGATCTATTGCCACTAAACCAGCGTTTTCTGCGTTAAATTTGGTTACGTTTTCAAGCGCGTATTTTTTTACAATTTCTTCCGCTTTTTCCTGAAGCTTGTAATCAAGGGTTGTGGTAACCTTTAATCCTCCTTTTTCTAGAACTTCAGCGCCATATTTTTTTTCTAATTCTTCTCTAATGTACTGAACAAAATGAGGGGCTTTTATCCCAAACTTTTCTCTAGGTTTGAATTCAACTGATTCATTTTTTGCTTGTAAATATTCTTCCTCGTTAATAAAACCTTCATCCTTCATCCTGTTCAAAATAATATTTTTTCTGTCTTCTAAAGCGTCTTTATGGTCGCCATACGGGGAATAGTAAGTTGGGGCTTGTGGTAAAGCTGCGAGGTAGGCAGATTCTGCCAAAGTAAGATCGCTTGCTTTTTTGTTAAAATAAGCCTGAGAAGCCTCTTCTATCCCATATAAATTTCCACCATATGGCGCCTCGTTCAAATAAAGAGCTAATATCTCTTCTTTAGAGAGAATTCTTTCAAGCTTAATTGCAAGGACCCACTCTTTCAGCTTTCTGGAAATAGTTTTGTCTGTTGTTAAAAGAGAGTTTTTAACAACCTGCTGTGTGATAGTAGAGCCTCCTTGTGTAAAACCAAGGTTCATAATATTAACAAAAATAGCTCTTAAAAATGCGGTTGGTTTTACACCAATGTGTTCATAAAATTCAGTATCTTCTATTGCAACCGTTGCGTTTTTTACATGTCTTGAAATATCTTCATATGGGACTACTGTTCTTTTGACATCTTGATGAATGTCAAACAACAAAACTTCACCTGTTCGGTCGTATATTTTTGTGGATTCCTCTACAATCCTTTCATTAAAAGTGTTAAGATCAGGAATTTTTAGACTTGCTGCCCACATCACAAAGATAGAAACAACAAACAAAGAACCAGTTAAAAACAACAGAATTACCTTCCTTGTGATGTGTTTCTTTGTTTTTAAAAACAAAAATTTAGCTTTTGTAACAACGTCTTTCATAATCATTAAATTTTAACACGAAACCAATTACAGTCCTTTTGTGATATATTTATAATATGATTGAGAAGATTAGAACTAATAAATAAGAAATACAAGCTATACTAACCAGAGGTGTTGAGGATGTGTTTGTAAGGGAAAATCTTGAAAAAAAACTCAAATCTGGAAAAAAACTTCGAATAAAATTAGGATTTGATCCAACGGGCGACAAGATTCATATCGGAAGAGCTATTGTTTTGAGGAAACTCAGAGAATTTCAAAAGCTTGGACACCAAATAGTATTTATAATAGGCGATTTTACTGCGATGATAGGAGACCCGTCTGACAAACTTGAAAAAAGACCAATGCTTAACGAAAAAAGCATTGAAAAAAATTTAAAAAATTACAAAGAACAAATTGGAAAAGTAATAGACATAAAAAAAGCAGAATTCCATTTCAACAGTAAGTGGTTGAAAAAACTAGACTTTGGAAAAACGATTGAATTAGCTGAGATATTCTCCGTTGGGCAGATGCTTGAAAGGAGAAACTTCAAAAATCGATACGAAAGAGGTGAGGAAATATCACTTAGAGAGTTTTTGTACCCACTTATGCAAGGTTATGACTCATTAATGGTAAATGCCGATATAGAAATTGGAGGGTTTGATCAACTATTTAATCTAAAAGCAGGTAGGGTTATTCAAAAACATTTTAATAAGCCTGAGCAGGACATTCTAACAACACAGATGCTCGAAGGTACTGACGGAAGAAAAATGAGTACTAGTTGGGGGAATGTAATCAATCTAATTGATGAACCTAAAGATATGTTTGGTAAGACGATGTCTTTAAAAGACGATCTTATAGTCAAATATTTTTTGTTGTGTACGGATCTAGAAAAGGAAAAAATAAATCAAATAGACCAAAGATTAAGAGAAGGAATTAATCCACGAGATATAAAGATGGATTTAGCATACGAGATAACAAAAATTTATCACGGTGAGAAGAAAGCAGGCGAAGCAAGGGATGGTTTTGTAAAAACTTTTAGTGAGGGAGAGATACCAAATGATATAAAAAACATAAACGTTTCAAAAGGAGAAGTGCTTCAAGAGATCGTTAAAAGAGAAGGGTTTGTTGAATCTAATTCTGAATGGAGAAGGTTGGTAGAGGCCGGTGCGATTCACGACATGATTAGTAAAAAAAACATAAGCGACCCTAATAAAAAAATAGAGAACGATCTAACCCTTAAAATAGGGAAAAAAAGATTCTTAAAAATAGTTGTCAAATAAAAAAACACCGTAGTTCCCGGTGTTTTTTTATTTAAAAATTATCTCTACCCCCATCGCCAT
>CAZOXE010000072.1:0-1918 GCA_964583835.1 uncultured Candidatus Saccharibacteria bacterium
CATCTAAACCAACCTTCTCTAGAGATCTAGAACTAAATATGGAAGGAGATGATGTCCTACTTCTTCAAAAACTCCTTAACTCTATAGGCTATACACTAGCTACCGAAGGACCAGGTTCACTAAACAACGAGACCACCTTCTTTGGACTACTTACTCAAAATACCCTAATCAAATTCCAAAAAGACTACGATATCTACCCACCACTTGGATACTTTGGACCTATTACAAGAGCTGTGATGAGAGATTTGGGGTTGATAGAGTAAAACTTTCAAGATCTGAGCTTTTTGATAGAATTAAGTGATACTTAAGAATAATTTGCTGTGCTATGAAAAAAATTAAAGTTGCGATTAATGGTTTGGGTAGAATCGGTAGATCTTTTTTGAAGGCCTCTATTTTAAATGAACAAATTCAGATTGTTGCTGTTAATGATTTGGCGTCAATAGAGAATATTGCTTATTTATTAAAATATGACACAGTTTACGGAAAATCTAATCTTGATATAAAGGTCTCAAAAGATATTTTGGTTGTGAATGGAAAAAATATTAATTTTCTAAGCGAAAAGGATCCTGAAAAATTACCTTGGAAAGCGATGCAGATAGACGTCGTCATTGAAGCGACAGGGAAATTTACAAAATTTGAAACCGCAGAAACGCACATAACTGCTGGTGCAAAAAGAGTTGTCCTTACTGCTCCTGCGAAAGATGATCCAAAGGGGCCAGAACATGCAACTATTTTAGTCGGAATAAATGATGAGAAACTCAAGGATTGCAGAATTTCATCAAACGCATCTTGTACAACAAATGCTGGTTCTCCTGTTTTAAAAATACTCCAAGAAAAAATTGGTATTGAAAAGGCAATTTTAAATACGATTCATTCATACACATCGAGTCAATCGATGGTTGATGGGCCAAACCAGAAGAACCCTCGACTTGGAAGAGCAGGTGCTTTAAATATGATTCCTACTTCAACAGGGGCCGCAATTGCAACAACAAAAGCTATTACAGAATTGTCTGGAAAATTTGATGGTGTTGCAATTAGGGTTCCGACTCCGGCTGGGTCAATTGCCGATATTACCTTTATAGCTTCAAAAAATACAACCATTGAAGAAGTGAACAAAGTACTGAAAGACGCGGCACGTGATAAGAAATGGGAGGGGATTTTTAATGTTACCGAAGAACCGCTTGTTTCATCAGATATTATCGGAGCAAGATACGGAGCTATTGCTGATCTAGGTATGACAAGAGTTGTTGATGGAAATCTAGTAAAAGTTCTTTCATGGTACGACAACGAAGTTGGATATGTTTATACACTTCTTGCGCATGTCTTAAAGATCGTTGATTGTCTCTAATAACATGGAGGACATAAGAAAAATATATATTGGGGCTGATCACGCAGGGTATGAATTAAAAGGTGAGCTTACGATACATCTTGAAAAAAAGGGATACGAAGTAGTTGATATGGGTGCATATGAATTAGATGACGAGGATGATTATCCAGATTTTGTTATTCCTGTTGCAGAGGCAGTTAGAAGAGAGGAAGGCGACGCAAAAGGTATTGTGATTGGGGGATCAGGACAGGGTGAAGCAATGGCTTGTAATCGATTTCCTGGGATCAGAGCATCAGTTTTCTATGGGCAACATGAATCAGAAGACAGTAAGGAGGTGCCAAATACGATTGTTTTATCAAGAGAACACAATGACGCAAACATACTTGCGCTTGGTGCGCGATTTTTGAATGATGATGAAGCAAAGGAAGCAGTCGATCTCTGGCTTGAGACAGAATTTTCTGGTGAAGAAAGGCATAAAAGACGAATTGAGAAAATAGATGAGATTTAATCAATAAAGATGATTGAAATAATTCCAGCAATTATACCTGATGATTTTGATGAAAGAAAATGAAACAACTACATACAACAAGC
>CAZOXE010000072.1:1928-2396 GCA_964583835.1 uncultured Candidatus Saccharibacteria bacterium
AATTGAAAAAACTAATCTCGTAAAAGGTTTAGTAAGTAAAGTCCAGTTAGATATTCTTGATGGAAAATATACCGATGAGCCAAGTTGGCCGTACAATGGGACTGAATCAGGAGAAATTGAAAATATGATTAAAAATGAGAGTGAGGGACTCCCTAATTGGAAGGATTTAGATTACGAAATAGATCTGATGGTTTCTGATCCAGAAATTGAAATGGAAAAATGGATAAAAGTTGGCGCATCTACACTGATTTTTCATTATGAGAGTTTCAATAGTTTAGAAGATTTAATAAAGGTAATTGATAGAGCAAAATACATGGGAATGGAAGTCGGGGTGGCCATAAAGCCATCGACAAAAAATGATGTATTGAAAGAAGTTCTTGAGAAAATAAATTTCGTACAATTTATGGGGTCAGATGAAATTGGTCATCATGGAATAGAACTAGATGAAATGGTCTATGGAAAAATTAA
>CAZOXE010000073.1:0-2359 GCA_964583835.1 uncultured Candidatus Saccharibacteria bacterium
CCCGGAAAATTTAGAGCTGTTGGCAACATGATTGAACTTATGCCTGTTTCTGAGACATATATCATTCGAGTAGAATTTGAGGAAAATATAATCAAATCAATCACAAAAATAAACGCAGTAACAAGAGAAATTATTGACCACCCAAATGTATATTATTTGTTTCCAGCTAAACACTTCATTACTCCTGAAGACGAAAGAAAAAGAGCGATAAAAACAATACAACTTGAACTTGAGCAGCGACTGAAAGAACTTAAAGAGGAAGGAAAAATTTTAGAAGCTGAAAGACTAAAAAGGAGAACAAAATATGATTTAGAGATGATAAAAGAGATTGGTTATTGTAATGGAATTGAAAACTACTCTCGACACTTTTCGGGTAAAGAGATTGGCGAAGCGCCAGACACGCTTCTCTCATATTTTCCAAAAGATAAAAGTGGCAAGCCAGATTTTCTAACTATAATTGATGAATCCCATGTGACCGTCTCGCAGATCGGAGGAATGTATGAGGGAGACGCCTCACGAAAAAGAACTCTTGTTGAACATGGATTTAGGCTCCCATCAGCAAAAGACAATAGACCATTAAAATTTAATGAATTCGAAGAGAGAATTGGACCAGTAATTTATACTTCTGCGACACCATCTGATTATGAAAAGGAAAAGAGTGCACAAATCGTTGAGCAGGTAATCAGGCCTACAGGACTAGTTGATCCAGTTGTTACGGTCATGCCAGTGACAGAAAAAGGAAAGTATAAAGGTCAGGTTGTTGATTTTATTGAGGAAGCGCAAAAAGAAATAAAAAAGGGAGGGCGAGTTATAGCAACAACTCTGACTAAAAAAATGGCGGAAGATTTGAGTTCGTATCTTAAAGATAAAGGAATAAAAGCAGAGTACTTGCATAGCGAAATCAAAACAATCGAAAGAATTGAGATTCTTACTAATTTTAGGAAAGGTTTATTTGATTGTCTGGTTGGAGTCAACCTTTTAAGAGAGGGGCTTGATTTACCAGAGGTAACATTTATTGGGATTCTTGATGCTGACAAAGAAGGTTTTTTAAGATCAGACACTTCTTTGGTGCAGACAATTGGTCGTGCAGCGAGAAATTCCTTCGGACGAGTCACCTTGTACGCTGATTCAGTCACAGGTTCAATGAAAAGAGCCTTAGAAGAGACAGAACGAAGACGTAAAATTCAGATTGAATATAATAAAAAACACAGTATTACTCCAAAAACCATTGTAAAAAAGATTCACGACATAACCGAAGCAATGAAGACCGAACATCAAAAAACTGTTGGGGCCTTACTTCTTATTGATAATGAATCATTCAAGAAGAATCCAAAGAAATTAATTAAGTTAAAGATAAGACAAATGAATGAAGCAGTTAAGGCTCTAGATTTTGAAACAGCCGCTATTTTACGTGATGAGATTAAAGAGTTAGAAAAATAATATATTTGTGTTATATTGTTGTTAATCAAATATCGTAATCACCCCCTATGGGCAAACCATGGGGCAATATAAATATGCATAAGGATGAAAAAAGGAAAATAGAAGAGTCTCAAGAGATTGTTGTTAAGGGTGCAAGAACTCATAATCTCAAGGATATAACAGTAAAAATGCCAAGAAATAAGATGGTGGTTTTTACAGGACTGTCTGGTTCTGGAAAATCGTCCCTTGCTTTTGACACTATTTTTGCAGAAGGACAACGCAGGTACGTGGAATCACTCTCTTCATACGCACGTCAGTTTCTTAAACAAATGCAAAAACCGGATGTTGATGAAATTATAGGATTGTCGCCGGCGATTTCAATTGATCAGAAATCGAGGTCAAACAATCCAAGGTCTACCGTTGCTACTATTACAGAGATACATGACTATCTTCGCGTGCTTTACGCGAGAGTTGGCAGGCCACATTGTCCATTGTGTGGAAGAGAAATAAAAAAGTTAACTAAGGAAGAAATAATCAAAACAGTTACTTCTGTAATTGAGGATCTCAGCAAGAAAACAGGCAAAAAAATAATGGATGTTTCTGTGTCCAAAGAAAAAATACAAATCTTTGCGCCGCTTATCGTGGGGAGGAAGGGTGAATACTATCAACTTCTATATGACTTACTTGGAAAAGGTTATGAAGTGGTACGTATTGATGGAGTGAATAAAAAACTTAGGGAGCAGATTATACTGGCCAAGAATAAAAAACATGACATTGATGTATTAGTTGATGAATTTTATGCTGCAGAGTTAAAAAATAAAAGCGATTTTGAAGAAAGATTGGCAGAATCTATCGAAAAAACACTCGGTGAGTCTGAAGGCTTGATAAAAATAGTGACACCAGACGAAGAAAAATTAATTTCTGCGAAGTTTATGTGTCC
>CAZOXE010000074.1:0-2333 GCA_964583835.1 uncultured Candidatus Saccharibacteria bacterium
TTCTCGAACAGGTCGATATTCAAGCAGTGCATCACCAATTACAGGAGCGAGGGCACCAGACGGACTCAAGAGATCATTTACTATGATTTTATAGGCATCAATGCGCTCCGCTTTAAGTTTATTCATTAGCCAAATATTCAAAGCCGTTTTCAGTTTTCCCCACGAACGCTCAGGGGCAAATTTTCTGTTCTCGTCTGTTTGTTTTGCAATAATTTTGAAGCACAGGAGATTATAGAGTCGTTCGAGGTCGTGTCGTGACATTTCTTGATCATGACTTCCACCCTCAGCAAAAAGCTCTTTGGTAAAATTGTCGTAATCATCAATTTCTACACCCACAATTAAGCCATTTGTGACTTTCGGCTTCAAATCCATTTTCTTTAGATCAAGTTTTTTATCTGCAACTTTCTTGAATGTCTCTTGGAATGTATCCCCAAGGTCATTGTAGTCGGCGCGAGTCATAAATACCGATTC
This sequence comes from uncultured Candidatus Saccharibacteria bacterium, assembly GCA_964583835.1. Classification (GTDB taxonomy): domain Bacteria; phylum Patescibacteriota; class Minisyncoccia; order Phycocordibacterales; family CAZOXE01; genus CAZOXE01. Next base: position 472 of record CAZOXE010000074.1, read on the forward strand.
AAGCTTGATTGGCTTTATGTTTTTCTTGCGATAGCTTCCGTTTATCGCAGGGCGATTTTCTGTCTTTGATTTTGCGTACTCAGCAAGAACCTCGTTTCGTTTGTAGTTTGTGTAGAGGTATCCCAAATTGAGTTCTGGATGAGCGAAATGCACGCCAAACGGCATACGCAAGATGCGCCCTACAGTCTGAATTGCAAAAGTAGGATTCTTGATCTCGCGGAACATCACGAGCACGCCTGCACGCGGGCAGTCCCAGCCTGTAGCGGCGGCTTGCTTGAATAGCAAGAACGAAACCGGAGAATTACTCTTTTCTAAGTCTTCGAGATTCTCCTTTTCTTTAGAAAGCCATACTGCAATTTCGTTTTCTTTTACACCCTTACGCTTTAGGTACTCCAAAACAATTTGCTGTTTAGTTACTCCGCTTGTTTCTTTCGTTGCTTGGTCGTCATTCGGCAACTGTATCAATACGAGCGGATTTACTTCCACATTTATTTCCTTATAGAGAGAAGCAAGTTCCTCGCGTTTTGAATATGCAAGTTCCAAAAGCATCTCATCCTGATCAAGTTTCTTTATTGCTTTCTGATCCAAGTCTTCCTCGGTTTGGAAGATGATTTTCTCTTTTATTAAACCTGCAGAAATTACATCCGTTCGAGGAACTTCGACGAATTTATATATTTCTCCAAGTTTCGGTTCAAATAATGGTGTAGCAGAAACACGAATTGTAATTTTTGGCTTAACCAAAGCAATAACTTCTTCAGCAAGCGCAGATCTAGCGCCCAACTGTTCTTCGTCGATTATCAGTACAATTTTTATACCAGCTTCATGACTTTCGTTGATAAAATTGTCAAAAGTTAGTCCAGTCTCATTTTCACGACGAAGTTTACGACTTGCTTTGTCAGTTGCCTTAATTTTTTGCCAGTTTATAAAGAAAACATTGTTTTTCTTTAATTTCCCACGAGAAAGGTCATTGAGATCGATCAAATCAAGCTCTGAAGCACCGCCGTAATAGTCAAAAAGTTTCTTTTTACTTTGCTCATATGATTCTTCACTGAACGAAAACCAAGCAAACGCGACATCGTTTCCTTCAAAACGCGGGTCACTCACGATATCGCGCAAAAATTGCGCAAGCATGATTGTCTTACCCGAACCAGTAGGAGACTTAAAAACAAGCGGAATATTCTGGTTAGGTAATTTCCACAGCGAAAGAAACTCGTTCTTAAGATTCGATACTGCGGTTTCTTGAAATGGTTTTAGTGCAAACATATTTTTATAGACGATTTATTTCCTTGTATACCTCAAGGATTGGCTCAGGAATATCCTCGACTCGGATATGTGCTGAAGAATACTCGCCCTTGTATTCATTCTTGCCCCAACTGAAAATATACAGAGCGACAGGCAACCTTTTCTTTTCAAGTTTTTCAATCAATTCTGCGAGCTTTGATTTGTCCTCCTTGAAATAGATTGCTGTTATTCGTCCGCGACCTTCAAAAATCTGCCACCACTCATTTTTCTCAACTTCGTTGAGAGTGTCTTCGCGGACAGCAATCATTTCTCCGGCTTGATAAGTCACAAGTATTTTTGATTCGTCTGGAATCTTATTCAAATTATCGACATCAACAATCTCAGTTTTATAGTAAAACAACTTTCCACCGAGACCCTCCACTTTTTCTCCCTTCTTACTCTTATATCCCTTTATTGAGCGTTTCAGTCTTTCGTAGGTGACTTCTTCACAGATTTTATTTTCATTATTTGTACAAAGAATAAAGCGGCGATTTCCTCCATCTTCTTTATTCATTGCCAAAACTGCATGGCCAGTTGTCCCCGAGCCAGCAAAGAAATCTAATACAAGAGCTTCTTTCTTT
>CAZOXE010000075.1:0-2263 GCA_964583835.1 uncultured Candidatus Saccharibacteria bacterium
GGCAAGGTGGCTGGGGAGGAGCAATGGGACCATCGCAGTTTATTCCGTACACTTGGAATGCATATTCTGACAGGGTGGAAGGTGCATTAGGAAAAAAGATTGCTGATCCATGGGAACCAGAGGACGCATTTATGGCTTCAGCTCTTTATTTACAAGACCTTGGAGCTGGTGCAGGAGGTTACACTGCGGAAAGAACAGCGGCACTTAAATACTATGCAGGATCAAACTGGTCTAACCCAAAAAATGCTTTTTATGGAGATCAGGTGATGCAAAAAGTCCAAGGAATTCAAGAAAACATCGATTTCTTGAAGGGCTTGTAAAATTTGATAAATCTGCTATTCTCTTTAGACAATGAAAAAGGATATACATCCAGCAAATTATAGGCCAGTTCTCTTTGTGGACTCTACCACTGGAGAGGAGTTTTTGATTAATTCTACTGTTGAAACTGAAGAAAAGGCTAAAGCAAAAGATGGAAAAGAGTATCCGATTTATAGAGTAGAAATTTCAAGTTCAACTCATCCATTCTACACAGGTAAAGAAACTGTTGTTGACACCGCCGGTAGAGTCGAGAGATTCAAGGCTCGAAAAGCTAAGGCCGCTCCAAAGAAATCTTAACTACGTTATTTTGAAACTTGCTGTCTAGCAAGTTTCTTGTTTTGAATATGAAAGAACTTGAAAAATATAAAGACAATCAAAAGACAAAATTTCTCGCAGAAGAGTGTTTTAGAATTGAACAAGATATCAAAGATCTTGAAGAAATGATGGAAAGAGATGCATCAATGAAGAGTCTTGGAGAAGAAGAATTAAAGAATCTAACTCTACAGAAGGATAATCTCATTACTCAAATGGATAAAATTCTTGAGACTGAAAAAAAAGAGGATGAATTTCCAAACGAAATAATCATTGAAATCAGGGCCGGGGCAGGTGGTGACGAGGCGTCACTTTTTGCATCAGATCTTTCAGAAATGTACCGGAGATATGCAGAAAAAAAGGGTTGGAGCTTTCGAAAAGTTGGAGAATCAGTAAGCGCTTCCGGAGGTTATAAAGAGGTATCTTTTGAAATCAAAGGACAAGGGGTTTATGAATCACTCCGTTTTGAAACTGGTGTTCACAGAGTCCAAAGAATTCCTGAGACTGAAAAGAATGGAAGGGTTCATACCTCAACTGCATCTGTTGCCATTTTACCGATTAGAAAGAAAACAAAATTTGAAATTAACCCAGCAGATATAGAAATAGAATTTTCGAGATCAGGGGGCGCTGGCGGACAAAATGTCAACAAAGTTGAGACAGCGGTGCGATTAATCCATAAACCAACAGGCATTGATGTTAGATGTACAAGCGAAAGAAGCCAACAGAAAAACAGAGAACTGGCTATGAGTATCCTTACAGCAAAACTTGAGCAGATAAAGAATGAAGAAGAGGTGAAGAAATTAGGTGAAGACAGAAAATCTCAAATAGGTTCTGGAGATAGATCAGAAAAAATCAGAACATATAATATTTTGCAAGATAGAGTCACTGACCATAGGATAAAGGAATCTTGGCATGGTATTGAACGTATCCTTGATGGAGAAATAGAGCCAATAATAGAGCTTTTAAGAGAAAAAAGCCAAGAAGAGAGCGCCTGATTGCGCAAATTGATATCTTTTGGTAGACTCATACAACATGATTTTAAGTAAAGCAAAGCCAAATAAGAGTTCAAATAGCGACCTTTTTGAGATAGGCGCTCATTTTGGATTTAGTAAATCAAGGAGACATCCATCAGTTAAGGGCTATATTTTAGGTGTAAAAAACAAGATGGACATCTTTGACCTTGATAAAACAAAGAAACTTCTTGATGATTCAAAGAATTTTATAAAGACAATTGCGGAATCTGGCAGACAAATTTTGATTGTCGGAGGTAAGCCAGAGGCTAGGGAAATTGTAAGAGAGCTTGCTATAAAAGCTGGACTACCATATGTCTCAGGAAGATGGATTGGAGGAACTCTTACAAACTTTGATCAAATAAAAAAGAGAGTTGAAGAATATGAAAGTCTCACAAAACAAAAAGAAAAAGGCGAGCTTATAAAATACACAAAAAAAGAAAGAGTTTTGATTGACAGGAAAATTGAAAAACTTGAGAGAATGTTTGGTGGTCTCGTCACAATGAAAATGTTACCAAAGGCTCTCATCGTTATCGATTCAAAAAAGGAAGAGATCGCTATTGATGAGGCGGTACAAAGAAATATACCCGTCGTCAGTCTTTCAGGATCTGATTCAGATATCA
>CAZOXE010000076.1:0-929 GCA_964583835.1 uncultured Candidatus Saccharibacteria bacterium
GGAATTGTCGCAGTAAACCCAGCAAATAACGAAAAAATACCAGTTTTTATTGCTGATTATGTCCTTATTCAATATGGAACAGGTGCAATCATGGCTGTCCCAGCTCATGATGAACGGGATTATGAATTTGCTCAAAAATATAATATTGAAATAAGAGAGGTTGTTGTACCTGAAAGAATAGATAAGAGAAACCCACCTGTACCAAACAAGGAAAAAATTGAAAGAAAGAATGTACAAGCGGTTGTGAGAGATCCAAAAACTGGGAAGTATCTCTGTCTTCATTCAAAAATACACCACTGGAATACATTTCCAATGGGAGGTGTCGACGGAGAAGACATAATAGAAGCAGCAAAACGAGAAGTAAAGGAAGAGACCGGTTATATTGATTTAAAAAACGGTAGAGTACTGGGAGGCCAAGTTAGAGCTGAGTATTTTGCAAAACATAAAGACCAAAACAGAGTTTCCCTTACCTCACTTGTGTCCTTTGAACTTGCAAGCTACAAACAGGTAGAAAGATCCAAGGAGGAAATAGAGGCAAATGAAGTAATTTGGATTGATGAAAAAGACCTAAACGTTGACTTTATGGTTCATGCAGAAATGGATATTTGGCTCGAAAAAATTAAAACTGGGGGAAAGGCGTATTTAGGAAATGGTGTTCTAATTAATTCAGATAAATTTACTGGTATTGATAGTGAAAAGGCAAAAAACGAAATTACTAAATTTGTAAATGGGAAAAAGACAGTCCAATACAAGTTGCGCGATTGGGTTTTTTCAAGACAAAGATACTGGGGGGAACCAATTCCTGTAATACACTGTAATAAATGTGGTGTTGTTCCGGTTCCAGAGAAAGATTTACCTGTTATGTTACCTGAGGTTGAATCTTATGAACCAACTGGTACAGGCGAGTCGCCACTTGCAGGAATTTCTGA
>CAZOXE010000076.1:939-2247 GCA_964583835.1 uncultured Candidatus Saccharibacteria bacterium
AAAGTGCCCCAAATGTGGTGGAGATGGAAAAAGAGAAACTAACACAATGCCTCAATGGGCGGGTTCTTCGTGGTATTACCTTAGATATATTGATCCTAAAAACTCAGATGAACTTGTAGAAAAAAGCAGAGAAAAATACTGGAGTCCAGTAGATATGTATGTTGGAGGTGCAGAGCACGCAACAAGACATTTAATTTACGCAAGATTTTGGCATAAATTCTTGTATGACATTGGTGTAGTTAATTACGAAGAGCCATTTATAAAATTACAACATGTCGGGTTAATAAACGGCGAAGACGGCAGAAAAATGAGTAAAAGATGGGGGAACGTCGTAAATCCAGATACCGTAATTGAAAATGTCGGAGCTGATTCCTTAAGACTTTTTGAGATGTTTATGGGACCATTTGATCAATCAATCTCATGGAGTAATGATGGAGTGGTTGGACCAAGAAGATTTCTCGAAAAAATTTGGAATTTAGCTTATAAAATTAATAATGACTCGAAAATTAATAAAGATACTGAGATTTTACTAAACAAAACAATAAAAAAAGTAAGCCAGGATATCGAATCGTTTAGTATGAATACAGCTGTTTCTCAAATGATGGTTCTTGTGAATTCATTAACGCTAGAAAACACTATTTCAAGGAACGTCTTTGAAAATGTTCTAAAAATATTAGCCCCTTTTGCACCACACATTACTGAGGAATTATGGAGAACCATTCTTAATAATAGTAAGTCCATCCATCTTGAAGAATGGCCACAATTTGATAACAACCTTACTATTTCAGATAAAATAAAGATCGTGATACAAGTAAACGGAAAAGTCAGAGGCACAATTGATGTTGAATATAACGTCACTGAAGATAAAGCTTTTGAAGAGTCAATGACACTTGATTCAGTAAAAAAATGGGTGGATAGTAGTAAGATAAAGAAAATCGTCTTTGTAAAAAATAAACTCCTAAACATTGTAATTTAATTAATTATTTCAAAACAACTGTCCACAGTTGACAACCTTGATAAATAGGAATAGTATGGTTTTCATACTTATTGAGTTAAAAGTAATTAAAAATGGCAAAAATAACATTCAAAGCAAAACAGGTTGTAAAGAAACTTCTTTCTGTATTACCTGAAAGAACCAGAGATGTTGTAGAAAGGAGATTCGGATTGGGTGAAAAACCCGAGAAAATGACGCTTGATGCAATTGGTAAGAAATACGGAATAACTAGAGAGAGAGTAAGGCAAATTGAGGAAGCCGCTCTACAAAACATAAGAAAATCAAACGTTTATTCTGAGGCTCAAACTGCTTTT
>CAZOXE010000077.1:0-2161 GCA_964583835.1 uncultured Candidatus Saccharibacteria bacterium
AAAATATTTGTCAAATAAAAAAACACCGTAGTTCAAGTTTTTTTTTTATTTAAAAATTATCTCTACACCCATCGCCATCAAAAGGAACATCATCGATATCATCTTCTTCTTCATCAGAACCCGGAGAAACAACATCCTCTTCATCCACATCATGTCCATCATCATCGTGGTGTTCAAAAGCTGCCAGAATTGCATCACTCCCTAGTTCTTTGTCATCATCTTTTAAATTATCCTCCTCCATTTTGTTATTATTTTTATCGTTCGACGATAATTCTCGTCAAGACAAGTAATTTTTATCAAAATATAAAATTTTTGCAATAGTGTTTTGTGGGCGGGGGGTGTGGAAAACTATCTATGTGTTCTTAAACTCTTTTCGAGTGCAAAAAATGCTAGTCCAATCGCGATCGCGTCATACTCATCATCGTATTTTATATCTTTTGTATTACCGATAAGAAGTTTAACCATTTTTATAACTTGGGTTTTGTCGCTTGAACCATCACCTGTTACAGCGAGTTTTATTTGTGGCGGCGAGAATTCGAAAATCTCGCATCCACAACCCTTAAGGTTTCCAATAATAAGGCCACGAACCTCTGAAACCTTTGATGCGGTTTTTTGGTTTGTATTAAAAAAGACCTTTTCAATCGCGAGAACACCCGGTTTATACTTTTCTGTCAATTCAGCTATTCTCTTTTGAATTAACAAAAGTCGTTCCTCGTGAGGAAGTTTCTTTGAAGTACGAAAGCATTCCGAATAGATAATTTTTTCTTTTAAACCCTCCTCTTTTTCAAGTATGGCGATTCCCAATCTTTCATATCCCGGATCAATAGAAATAATTTTCATTTTATTCTACGTTTGTAAAAACCGACTGTACCTCATCATTTGATTCGAGTTCCTCAACAAGCTTGCCTAAAGTTTCTAGATCTTCATCAGAAAGATCAATAGTAGTATTTGGAAACCACTCTGTTCCGGTTTTTGTGAATGCCCAAGTTGCCGACCCCGAACCCGCAAGAGCAAAACCGTTTTTTGAAAGAATATGCTTAATTTCTTGCGCAGCTTTGTTTCTATTTTCCGTAAGTGCTTCAATAATAATTGCACACCCACCTGGTCCGTACGATTCGTAAGTAATATTTTCCATTGATGCGGTGTCGTTTGAGCCACCCTTCTTGATGGCGCGCTCAATGTTTTCTTTTGGCATGTTATCTTTTTTTGCCTTTTCGATTACTGCGATTAGGGATGGGGAATTGATATCACCTCCCACTTTTTTTGATTCAGAAGCAATTAGTTTTGAGTACTTTGAGAAAAGCTGACTTTTTTTGGAATCGCTCGCAGCTTTTTTATGTTTAATTTTTGACCATTTGTTATGTCCTGACATTTTTATAACAATTTATCTTGTAATTTTTTCTTTGATTCAATATTAAAGTGTTCATACCCTGATTCAGTAACAGTCCTTCCACGAGGCGTCCTTTCAATAAAACCAATTTGTAATAAGTATGGTTCATTGTACTCTTCAACTGTCCCCGGCTCCTCCGAAAGCGACATTGCAAGAGTGTTTAATCCAACAGGGCCTCCGTTGAATTTATGGATAAGCGTCTCCATGATCAATTTGTCTGACGCTGACAGACCAACATGATCTATTTCTAGAAGCTTTAGTGTTTCAAGAACACACAACTTGTCCAGAACTTTTTTATGAACCTGAGCATAGTCCCGACATCTTTTTAAGAGATAGTTCGCGGTTCTTGGTGTGAATCTGCTTCTTTTTGCAATTTCAAGAGATGCTTCTTTGTCTAACTCAACACCTAGAATCTTTGCTGATCTCTTTATTATCTCTTCAAGTTCTTTTTCTGTGTAAAAATTAAGTCTAAACACTCCGCCTGAAAACCTTGATCTTAAAGGTGAAGAAATCAATGCAATTCTCGTAGTGGCAGCAATCAAAGTAAATGGAGGAAGCTCGAGTTGGATTGTTCTTGCAGAGGGACCTTTTCCTATGATAATATCTAGGACCCCAGATTCCATAGCAGGGTAAAGTACTTCTTCAATGGTTTTGTTAAGTCTATGGATTTCGTCGATGAAAAGAATGTCTCCTGGGGATAGATTTGTTAAAATCGAGGCCAAATCACCAACTTTCTCGATTGAGGGACCTGAGGTGATTTTTATTTGTGAT
>CAZOXE010000078.1:0-2151 GCA_964583835.1 uncultured Candidatus Saccharibacteria bacterium
TTGACTGAAAGACCCCTCTTCAATTCTAAAAACAGATACATCAGGTTTTTTTTCTTTCAATGAACTGATAATTTCACGAGATTTACTCCTAACTTTCTCATTATCATTTCCATAAATTAAGTACAACATATCTATTTTGCTTCATTCCAATTATCTCCAACTGACATTGAGACAAGTAATGGCACACCTTTTGTTTTTTCTGGGTTGATAACACTCTCCATAATCGTTTTTATTTTAGGGGTAATTTTTTCAACCTGACTTTCTTTTATTTCAAAAACAAGTTCATCGTGTACTTGTAGAAGAGGTCTGATGTCTCCTTCTAATTTATTTTCTTTTATATATTTGCTGATATTTATCATTGCAATTTTTATAATATCCGCAGAGGTTCCTTGAAGAGGGGTGTTTACTGCCATGCGCTCAGCTTCCGCTCGAATATATGGGAGACTTGATTCAAACCCACTAAAGTATCTTCTTCTGCCAAAAAGTGTCTCTGTAAAGCCTTTCTTTGCTGTTTCTTTTTTGATTTTTTCGATGTACTTACTTAATCCAACAAAAGTACTGAAATATTGATTATAAAACTCTTGAGCCTCAGCTCTGTCTGTACCTAAATTCTGCCTTAATGCATTAACCCCCATTCCATAAAGTATGCCGAAGTTAATGACTTTAGCCTGTCTTCTCATCTCTGAATCGACCTCTTTTGGAGACACACCAAAGATGTGTGACGCGACACTGGTGTGAATATCAGCCCCATCTTTGAATGATTTTATTAATTTTTCGTCACCAGAAAGTATAGCTGCAACTCTTAATTCGATTTGGGAATAATCAAACGTCACAATTTTGTAGCCATTCTCGGCAATAAATACTTTTCTAATGTTTCTACCGAGTTCTGATTTTATCGGAATATTTTGTAGATTTGGATCCCTTGATGACATTCGACCGGTTGTTGTCCCGGTTTGTACAAAAGTTGTATGCAAACGATCGTTTTTATCTAAAGATTTTTCAATTACATCAATGTATGTAGATAGCAACTTTTGCAGTTCTCTGTATTCAAGTATGTTTCTTATAATTGGATGCGTATCTACAAGTTTCTCGAGCTCAGATTCTTTTGTTGACCTTTGACCTGTCGATGTCTTCTTTAAATTCTTACCAACGAGCCCGAGCTTGTCATACAAAACCTCTGATAATTGTTTTGGAGAATTAATATTGAACTTAACCCCCGCCTTTTCCCAAATTATATTTTCAATTTTTTCTAACCTTTCTCTATATTCTTTTTTTAATTTTTTTATCTCTTCCTTATTAATTTTTATCCCAACCTTATTCATTTCTTCAATAATCGGAATAATTGGTTTTTCGATGTTTTCAAACACATCATAAAGACCTTTTTTATTTAATTCTTCAACAAGTTTTTTATGGGCGCTTTCAATATTGTCAGTTTTTGTGTTTTCAAAAATCTCCTCGATACTTGGATCAGAAAAATGAGAATCTAATATCCAAAGCATGATTTTGGCCTCTTTTGTTAATTTTGGGTCTTCTTCTTTTTTTTCTTCTTCAACCACTTTGACAGCACTTGAAACAGTTTCACTCACAACTTGTCTTATTCTCTCTCCGAGTGTTCTAAACTCGAGATTATTGAAAAGCTCTTTTGCTTTTTCAAGCGAAAAACCTTCTTTCCAAGACTTTTCTCCTACTGAAAAATCGATTGGCGCATCACGTCTAATTGTTCCAAGCATTTTTGAAAACTCGGCTTCTTCTTTATTCTCTTTTAGAAGACCAACTATTCTTTCTTTCACCCCCTTTTTTACAAATTCTTCTGGTTTTTTGTCTATGTTTTTATAGATATTTTCTATAGACCCAAATTCGGTTATCAGTGTGGTTGCTGTTTTTTCTCCAATTCCAGGTATGCCAGGAATGTTGTCTGATGGGTCTCCTCTTAAGCCTTTGTAGTCAGGCAAAAGTTTTGGTCCAAAACCAAACCTTTCTTTTACCTTTTTTTCGTCATACAAAATTGTGTCGTTGATGCCTTTTTTCAGTGTGTAGACTTGAATTTTTTTGTCCTCAACAAGTTGTAGTGTGTCCATGTCTCCCGATGCAATAATGATATCTATCTCTTTATTATTTTTTGTTTTCTCAACAATAGTTCCAAGAATATCG
>CAZOXE010000079.1:0-2142 GCA_964583835.1 uncultured Candidatus Saccharibacteria bacterium
ACCGGACGACCAAGAGCACTAACCCTCTCGGTACAAAATTCATCCGAAGAAAAGCGAATTGAAACAAACTCCTGCCCGGGATTCAAAAATTCCGGCAAATTACGCGTTCGCGGAACCACAATCGAAAGCGGACCTGGCCAATATTTCATTGCCAACTCATTAGCTTTATCCGAAAAAATTCCATACTCATTCGCCATACCAATACTATCCACCAAAATACTTACAGGTTTATCAAAAGACATGCCCTTAAATCGGTACAATTTCTCAATTGCCTCCTTATTAAAAATATCCACAGCAAGTCCGTAACAAGTTTCAGTGGGATGCATAATAAGCCCACCAGCTTTCAAAACACGAACAATTTCATCAAAATTCGAATCTGATATTTTCATCATAGTTTTATTCTAATCAAAACAAAACTATTTTCCAATACTCTCAAGATATTTTAAAAGTTTTTTTGCCCGAATATCAGGAATTCTCCTATATAACTCATGTAAAATTTCGCCTTTCAGGTCACGTAAATTCGGAAAAATCTTTTTTAGATTAACATAATTAATCTGCCCATTTCGCTTAAAAACAAAAGTTCTCCACTTCTCACCCATGGAAACATCATTTCCCAACAATGAAACCACTTGACGTAACTGCTCCGGTCTAAGATCTTTTCTATTTTCCTTAAAAAAATCAAGTAAAGCTTCCTCACTATACCTTTCATCATCTTCAAACAATATTCTTTTTATTTGAGTTTTTTCTTCCTCACTAAAACCTCTTAACACTCTATCAATCTTCCATATATTTCCTTTCATATATAAATCAAAAAGTTCGGGAAAACTTGAGTGTTCTAACAATCTTTCAACAACCTCAACACGTTCTTCATAATGCTGACCAAGCTCCATTTTGTATCCCAATTTACCACAAAAATATTGAGCAAGAATTTCCGAAAACGCTTCCTCAAAAAGCTTCTCTTCTATAGACCAACCATATTTTGATTTTTCGAACAAACCATGCCCGAAAATTTCATGAATAAAAATAGCAACAAATTTCTGATAATCTCCCTCAAAATCTTCAAAATCAAAATTAAGTTTTTCTAAATCAACAGAAACACTACCACCACCTATATATTCGCCAGCAACATCTTCACGTAAAGTTTTCCATTTTATTCTATCGAAAATCTTTCCTCTCTTAATCTGTTCTAAAAACTTTCTGGCAAAAAGCTCCTTTTCTCTCCCACAAGTCACTTCCTCCAAAACCACCTCGACAAGCTTCGATAAATCTTCAGAAAACCTTTCCAGCATTTTAGCCAACCACTCTGGATCTCCATCAAAACCATCTATACCTCTCTCGCGAATTTCTTTCGCCGCTTTCAAAAGATCTTTTTGCATATTTATAATCCCTCTTTCATATTTAGGTCTTTCCTTCTCGCATAATTGCTGTTCTTCCGGACTAACCTGAAAAAACTGGAACCAATCTTTCATCACCTGTCCTTGCAAAACTCTCCTTAAATATCCATTCATCTCAGAACTAAAATCCGAAAGAAACTTAATAAATTCAGGAAATTTTGGAAAATACTTCATCACTTCATCCAAAGATTTAACTTCTACCGAATATTTCCTCTGGACATAATCGCAGAAAAAAACCAAAAGATCACCTTTTATCTGCTGTTTATCAACAACTTCTACTGCATTCCCTTCTAATACTTTTACCAAAGCATCCTCTGCATCTAATAAAGTTTTTTCTACAAGAGATTTTTTAAAACTGGCAGCATATTTATCCACAAAATCAGGTTCTGTTTCTAATAAATCTACAAAACCATCTGTATACATTTCGTACGGAGATGTTTCTTTCCTTAATTTTTGATCACTCAAATATTTCTGGATACATGCTACTGCTTTCTCTAAATTCACCTCTCGACCCGGAATCCCTTTGCTAAGCCAACTTGTAAGTACTAGTATTTCTTTTTCTTCCCGCCTTTGTCCTCCAAAAAAAGACGTTAAAAAAGCACTAAATTTCTTCTCTTCGCTCATTTCAGGATTACCTTCCTGATACAACAAATAGTTTCCCATAGGAGTACGCGCAATCGCTCTATCTAAATCTCTCTCAGCCATATTTTTATTTGAATTTTCTTTATTATTATAACAAAAAAACACC
>CAZOXE010000080.1:0-2105 GCA_964583835.1 uncultured Candidatus Saccharibacteria bacterium
CTGCAAGTAGAATTCTCCCCATATAACTATGTATTTGGATCATATCAAAAAGTGATATAATGATTTGATGGAAGAAGGTGATATTATGAATCAAACAAAATCGGAAGAAGTGGTCAATTTTAGCTTACGTTTGCCTGAGCATCTATATAAAACCATTGTATCCATTTCAAAAAACAAAAAGTATTCCATCAATCAAACCATCAAATTACTGTTAGAGCAAAGATTGGAGCAAAACAAAAAACAAGAGTTATGGGAAGCATTTTCTGCTCTATCAAAATAAAATCAAGATGTTGATTACGGTTTCTTTGCCCAGCAAGAAATAATGGAAACGGATGTATAAGAAGGTTCATCGTAGTGAAATTTGGATGGTAAACTGGAATCCGAGTAGAGGTTCCGAGCAAAATGGCTTTAGACCTTCACTTGTTATCCAAAATGATATGGGTAGTGCAAATCCGAATTATGGAAACGTTATCGTGTTAGCGATATCCACAAAATCCTCAGATCTACCAATTCATGTTGAAATAATTCCAGATTCATCCAATGGTTTAAAAGAAAAATCTTATATCAAATGCGAACAAATCATGACAATCTCAAAAGACAGACTGACAACAAGGTTGGGAATTTTAGATGCAAAGAAAATGGATGAAGTGTTTCGAACTGTTAGCATCTTAGTGAACAAATAAGTAAATTTGAGTCGCAAAGAAACAGATTTTTTATACTGAATTATTAGTTAAAGTTATAATAGGTGTATGAAATACCGAATAGCTTGGATTTCTGTATTTTTAGTCTTTTTCATCCTGCTTGGATTCTTTGTGCATCAAGGGATGATGAAGTATCGATACCGACAAATCAATCAGGAATTTTTAATTTATCGGGATGCAGAGAAATCAAGTTACACCCAACAACTTAAGCAATATCAAAAAGTCAAAAGACTATTATCTAACTACCTAAAGTGGTATCCATCAAAAGACAAATCTCTAGTGATTGAAGAAAGTAAAACTCTTTTCAGCAATCTAAGACTAGAAGATTTTAAGAAAATTGAACCAATTATCATGATGAACGCTAAAGCGGAGAAAGATTTATTTACTTGTGCCTGGTTAGTTGCTAAAAATAAATATCCAAAGAATTATTTAGAGGACATCAGGAGAGATGAAGGAATTAAAGATCAGATGATGATCGAAATTTATGGATATGATTCAGAGCGTCAGGATAAAAATAAAGTTAATTTTTCATTTTTAAGTAGCGGTGTGTCTCAAACTGTTAAATACTCTAATATGGCTATGATGCTAGCCAATGCTGGCAGATATAAAGAAGCCCAAGAGATGATGATGCTTCTGGAACAAGACAATATGGAGAAATTAATCAGGATCAGTTTATTAGCTCAACATGCTATAAAAAATAACCACAAAAATGATGCAAAAAGCCTGCTAGACTATGATGTTGAGTTTTCTAACAGTCTTTCATTAGGGTATAGTGGTAAGGGTCTAGATGGATTATTCTTAATCGCAGAAGGCTATAGACTACTAGGACAAACCAAAGAATATTGTCAAACTCTTGAAAGATTATCCCAATGTATAGAGGAAGAAGAAGAGTATAACCAGGAATATTCCATATTAGTTTTTCCCATGGTTGATGGTTTAGTGGAGCTAGGCAACAAAGATTTAGCGATAAAAGCTCTGAAAATAGCATTAACCCATATGGCTATCTCGGCAGACAAAGAACCATTACGTTATTTTGTCAATTTTAATGTTTTGGCAAAAATCTAGTCTAGCTAAGCAAGCTTTTGACTATATTAAAGAGAAAGATGAACAAGCTCTTTTATATATTGCTTTAGCTGATCAATATTTTAAGAACCAACCCAAGGAAGCCATTGCGTCATTACAAAAGGCAAAAAAATTGATGCAGGTTATCAAATCGATAGAATACAAAATTGATATCAGCTTAAAAATCCTAAAAGCATATCATGAAAATAATTTGGAAAAAGAAGCATTAGCCGAGATGGAGAACTTACTTGGACTCCTATCGAAAAGCAATCGAAATGATACAGTCATGAATGAACTTTCCGAAATTTATTCAGATGTTATCGATACCCTATTACAATTTGA
>CAZOXE010000081.1:0-2102 GCA_964583835.1 uncultured Candidatus Saccharibacteria bacterium
GATGGATCTATCAGTACTGAAGAAATAAAAAGTGAATTTGGTCTCGGGGTTGCTCCGGTTACTAGTCATGGAGTGTCTACTCAGAGCAGATCATCCGAATCTAGTGTCGGTGAAAAGATTGTACACGCTCTTTATTTGATTGGCTCAATCATTGTTGTGATTGGCGTTGTTATACTTTTGGTTCAGAATTGGGATGACATTGGCGTTCTAGGCAGAATATTTTCAACGAGTGGTGTATTTGTGATTGTTTATCTCGTTGGTCTTTTTACGATAAAGGAGGAAACCCAAGCACTGTCTCAAGTTATGTTTTTAGTTTCTGCTATTATGGCTCCAATTAGCGCCCTCGTATTATTATCGGAGGCTGATTATGACATAACTGTGAACGTAGTGATCTTGATGAATATTTTGTTTGCGATATTTTTTGGAGCCACTCAATATTATATTAAAAACAGAATACTGGTTTTAGTTACGACTTTTTTTGGTACCGCAGCATATATCGCAACCGTGTTTAAATTAGTCGATAATGTTTCTTATCGAGACGCAGACGATGTTGTTAGAATTGCGGTGATAATTTTGGGTCTTGCTTACTACATTATTTCTTACGGTTATGTCAGTTTGATAAAAAAGACAAATGGTATTTTGAGTTCAGAAGAAAACGCTGTCTCAAGAGTACTTTACGCGCTCGGTTCATTGGCGATTATAATTCCGTTTATGACTTATTCAGGGATTTGGGATTTCTTGGTGTTCTTCATAATTGTCGGAGTAGCTTATCTTGGCTTCTTTGTTAAAAGCAAGACGGTATTCTTTATTGCATCCATCACTTTGGTTGTCCAGATAATCCTAATTACAGCAGAATATTTTGCAAATTCATTGGGTTGGCCAATCGCACTTATTCTTGCTGGAGGTCTTGTAATTGGAGCCGCGTATTCCTCAATAAAACTTTCAAAAGGAATTTCAGCAAAAGCTTAACAAACAAAACTTTACTAAGTGATCTCAAAGTAAGAGTTTGTACTATCAACTATGGTTTATAGAAACATTATATAATTTGTGATATTTTTATATACATGAGAATAAATAAAGTTTGGTCCGTATTATTAATACTGATATTTGTGGTTTCAGTTTGTTTAAATATTTATCTAATTGTTGGTGGTTTTTATCAAGAACGAGAATCATCAGAGGTAAATAAACAAATGCGTAATGATGAAACTGTCGACTCTAATGATGGAGAAACGGTCGTTTACGAAAAGGGAGACCCTGAAGTATATAGGCCTAGAGAAGGGGATATTTTTTATTATGGTGAAGGGGAGTTTTTAACAGCCGAATGGGATACTAATGTTATTGAGAATGCATACATCTCCATTGTTCCAGTGTCTGATCATTTGGATACTAATACGATAAGCTTTGCCGGGGATGTGAAAGGAGGTAAATTAAATTATGCGTTGCCTGATAATGGATTTGTTTTTTATCCTGGTTTGTATAAATTGGAAATATCAGGTCTTGACGTAAAAACCGGAAAATATATTGGACCGTTCTATTCAGATGTCTTTGAAATAAAAACAAAAGAGCCAATCTTGCCGTATAAGGAAGGAGATACTTATATAAAAAGTATTAAAAAGGGTGAGGGGGCCAATGGACAAAAAATAGTATATGTTGATGCAAGAAGTCCTGACGATCAGCCGCTATCTCCTTATGGTTTATGGTCCTCATATTTATGGGTTGTTGAAGATGCAGATAGTGTAGTTGATATGGATGGCAAGATAGAGGGAAAATATAATTACGACTTAAATCTCTGGGCGTACGACATCTCTGATTTTGTGTTTAATAATTTTGATTCTTACCAGGTGTCTGTGGAATGTTATGCTTTTTACACTTATTCTATTTGTGGTCAAGAGTATGGTAATAGAAGTGATCACGGAAAGATTATCGAAAGATTTAATTTGAGTGATCTTTAAGAAATTTTAGCTTGTTCTAAATCTCTTTTGTTTTGTAGTCGCTTGGAGCTTCTGCGAGATATTCTTCGATTCTTTCTTTTGAAAGAAGTCCTTTTTGTGCACCAATTTCTTGAACAACTGACATTGAGTTGATTGGTCCCCAGAGCAAAG
>CAZOXE010000082.1:0-2074 GCA_964583835.1 uncultured Candidatus Saccharibacteria bacterium
GCCCGAGCTGCTGGAAGGATTATTGGAATGAGGATTTTGAGATTTGTCCTGGGTGCGGTTACAATATTAAAGCGCACAATGATAAAGATTATGTGGATAAACTTTTAAATGCCTTAAATCACCACGCTGGAGAAGTCAGGCATTGGGTAATAATGATATTGGCACAGCGAAAAGAAAAACGGGCAATTCCCTATCTTGAGAAGTTGGCCGCAGAAACAGATGATCCGTCTTTGGTAAGAGCTGCTAAGGAGGCAATTGTAAAAATTAATGCAGGCGCATAATTCTTGATACTGAGGCGATGAGGCTCGCTTAATGCCTGGGAAAGGCTGATAGCTTCTACTTTAATCTATAAGGTAGAAGCTTTTTTATTACGCAAGGCACCGTTTATTATGATTGGCAGAGAGAAAGAAATAGGTTTGATCAACGACCTTATGTCAAAAAATAAAAATATTATTGTATTTGGAGAAGAAGGGGTTGGTAAAACCGTGATTGTTCAAAGCGTGCTGAACGAGCAGTTGAACAAGCGCAATCTTTACGCGCAGGAAAACGAAACACTGCGGAACACCCTTTTAGGAATCATTGCCTCCGGCTCAAAAGAAATAAGTAAGGGCATTGATGCTTTGAATATCCTTGCCCTTAAGAAAAAATGTTACGAAATCATAAATAAAACCCCGGATTATATTGTCTTGGACCGCATGGGAAGAGCAGAGCCAAAACATTACGCCTTTCTTATGTATCTACTTGAGAAGAATATTTCCCTATTAATTATTTCGAGAGGATTAGATAAAAAAGCTATAGGGCATCTACGCATGGCACTTTACGACTTTGAGAAGGTAGAGATAAAGAATTTTGATAGAGCAGTTTCAAACAATCTTATAGATTATTTTATGAAAGAATTCGGTATTAAGGTAACCAAGGAAGCAGAGTTTAAACAGGCGATATTCAACTATTCCAAAGGTAATCCAAAAATAATCAAAGCACTTTGTTTCCTTGCCAGAGACGTCAAATATCAAAAGAAGGACACTTTAGACGTTAAACTTATGGATTTAGACCGTAGGATTAGCGAAGCAGTTCATTAATTATGTTTAAGAGCAAGACAAAATATACCTGGGAAGGATGGGAATCATCCGGCGGAGAAGACTGGGTGTTTAGCGTCAAACATCCTTGCGAGTTAATAGGGGTTCATGCGAAGCTGATAGACCGGCAGCTTGATGAATCTGAGAAAGTGGAATACTGTATCTATTCGCCGCGCGTTTCTTCAACATCAACGCCATTCGGCCTAAAAGCAGAGGAGTCGTCTTCGGGTATATGCGTAACAGACAAGCGGTTTATCATTTCAAATAACAAACACGTTAAAGGAGCGGAACCGACGCTAAACTCTATTAATTTTGAAGATATACTTTCTTTTAATATCGGCAGCGCCATGCTTCTAAGCTGGTTTTCCTTAGAGTTTCAGTTCAAACGGTAAACAACATTTTCAAAAGGCACTGCGCGTATTTAAAAAATACAGCCTTGCCATAAATACGGATGATTTCAAATTGGATTCTTCTTCTCCGGCAGCATTTATCTATAGGATTAAAGACAAAATCCATAGAGATTATTTAAAGACGCTTCTTAGTAACCAAGAAAAATGCATTTTAACTTTTTCCTGTCGGTATATCTGGGAGAAGATTTTAAGCAAACGCTCCTTGCTTAAGCGAAATAAAGAGGCATCTTATGTTACGAGTAAGACAACTGTCTTGCTAACTAATAAGGCATTTATGCTCGCAAAAGACGGCCTAGGTCATTCAATAGGGACAAGTGTAGATATTTTTAATATATCTTTAGATAAAGTCAAAAGCATTATTTTATTCGAAGAAAATCTTGATACCGAGAAGATTCATAAGCTTAGAGTATCTTTTAACAAGGATGTCAGACAAAATATATTAGAGTTAACTTTTACTGATGCTGATGAGGAAACAAAGATTTTCCTAAACGATATCCCATCACTTTTAAACTTAACACCCAGCCTTAATGGATAGGCTGGTGTTCTGTTTTCTACAGAAGGAGGAGAAAAGTGGGAAATTTTAATCTG
>CAZOXE010000083.1:0-2052 GCA_964583835.1 uncultured Candidatus Saccharibacteria bacterium
CTTCTCCATTTTTTATCCTTCTCAATTCACCCTTTAACTCATCAAGTGATGTAAAATAAATCTTTACCGTTGGAATTTTCAGCTTACCCCCCAAAGCACGAGGTATGTTGACGTGTTGTTTCGCCCCGCACCCACGACAACTAATCTTTGCCACTAGCCTAGGCTCCAATTCGCCGGTCTCATCAACGAAAAATTCCACAATAAGATCCAATACATCTTTCTGAATTGCAGGTGTTCTCATTATTTTTTCTCCTTAAATAAAAAATAATAAACAAAAAATAAAAAATAAAAAATATTTTTTATTTAAGGAGGCCCCCTTCTCTTTTTAAAGAACAAATACCCTCGACTTCTCAATCTTTTTTCACCCCCTCAAAATAAAGGTCGAGAATAAATCTAACACAATTATCCCCAAATTCTTTTCTATCATTTCAACTCCCTTCCTATTTCTTGACTAATCTACCACCACGGTTTCTTGTACACCCTTTGTCAACAACCTTAGTCTCATGTTTGACCAAACCACGAAAAGGGCAATTATCTGTATCGAACCTTACACAATCACCACAGATGTTTCCATTACTGCTCTTCTTACCCAAAACACTTCACCTCCCTTCATCTTTAGGATTTTAGGGACACTTTATATATAAAATTATCAATAAACAAAAAAATACGGTTAATAAAATACCATACTCTTTTTTCTAACTTTTGTCAAATGGTAACTATCCTCAAAGCACTAGACCAACCATTCTGACGCTCCTTAAATCCGGTTAAAACCACTACCATTTCATTCTTTTTTACTATTTCCTCTCTCGCGACCAACCTTACCGCGCGATTAATTAAACTCTTACTCTGCGCAAAATTCTCTAAATAATAAGGCTGAATCCCCCAAGAAAGTGAAAGTTCACGACAAACGTTTTGGCTATTCGTTACTGCTACAATGTTTTCTACTTGTGGACGGTTAGCAACCAGTGCCCTCCCCGAAAAACCGGAGCGCGTTGTCACTAGAATTGTCTCCGCGCCAATATCGCGCGCGAGTAGACAAGCCGAACGAGCAATCGCCAAAACTGGCATTTGTTTTTTAGTAAAATGTAGGTTGTGAATCAAGTCGTCATAATGCGAACGTTCAGTCTCCTGACAAGTCTTCGCCATGTAGCGCACTGCTTCCACTGGATATTTCCCCGTTGCTGTCTCTTGCGAAAGCATTACCGCGTCCGTGTGATCGATTACCGCGTTAGCCACGTCAGAGATCTCCGCGCGCGTTGGTCTGGGGTTCACTTGCATTGAATCCATCATCTGTGTCGCCACGATTACCGGCTTCCCCGCCTCTAAACATTTTTTAATCAGTTGTTTTTGAATCAGAGGCAAGCGCGCTGGATCAAGCTCAATCCCCAAGTCGCCACGCGCGATCATAATCCCATCCGCTTCTTGGACGATTTCGTCAAAATTCTTTAAAGCTTCATCCTTTTCTATCTTCGCGATAATCTTCGTTCTCGGCGTTTCCCTATCTTCATACATCTTCAAAAGACGCTTCAGGTTTATTACGTCTTCTTTTTTTTGCACAAAAGACAAAGCCACAAAGTCAACCTTGTTTTGCACACCAAATTCCAAATCCTTGCGATCCTTACTCGTGATCGCTGGGATGTTCAAAAATGTTTCCGGAAAATTCATTCCTCTACCATTCGTCAATTTACCGCCCTCAATAACCTTGCATTGAATATTCTTTCCCGATACTCCCAAGACGCGTAAGTTAAAAAGCCCATCATCAATCAAGATTGTCCCCCCGCGCTTAACATCCTGATAAAGTTTTGCATAGGTTACCTGGAAAGCTTTTCCTGTCTTGGGCAGACTGCTTGTGCAAGAAATTACCACCTTCTCTCCTGTCTTTAATTCTATCCCTTCCACCGGAACTTTTGCTGTGCGCACCCGCGGACCTTGTAAATCCTGCATAATTGCCACTGGCAAATCCAGAGCACGCGCTGCTCCACGCACGTTCTTCATTAATTGCAAATTCGCCTCATGCGTTCCATGAGAAAAATTTATCCTCGCCACGTTCAT
>CAZOXE010000084.1:0-2047 GCA_964583835.1 uncultured Candidatus Saccharibacteria bacterium
CCTTGCCAGGGCGATCTTTTGCTTTTCCCCGCTCGATAGTCTCAATCCGCCCTCTCCAACCTGTGTTTCATACTCCCGCGACAAACTCGTTATAAATTCGTGCGCTCTAACCAATTTTGCGGCTCGAATTATCTCTTCTTTAGATGCCAAAAGGTTGCCTATGCGAATATTCTCATAAATGGTGCCATCAAACAAATAGGGATCGGAAAATATTATGGAAACGTTTTTCCTCAAATCTTCTCTCCTTACTTTGGAAATATCCTGCCCATCAATTGTAATTTTTCCTTGTTCTAAAGGGTAAAAGAAACACAACAATTTTAGGATAGTAGACTTCCCGGTCCCATTATCTCCTACCACATAATTCAATCCTTTCATAAAGATAGCATTAAATCGCTGGAGAATGAGACTATTGTCGTAGGAGAACCAGACCTCATTAAAAGTCACAGTGCCCTCTCTCACAATCAATTCTTTATTTCCTCCCTTATCTCGCTCCAGCTCAAATATATTCTTTACTCTATCGAAGGCAGGCGAAGAACTCTTGTAATACGACCATAAGAAAGCAAGTTGTGAGATAGAGCCGAAGACCAGAGCGATATTGGTCATGAAAAGGGTAAATGTGCCTATAGTTAAGGAACCTTGTATTACCATTGGGCCACCGAAAAGGATGAGCAGCGCTATAGGCACTCCGTAAATTAGAGAGTACAGAGAGGACCCGATCGAATTAATTTTTGTATAATCTACGGATGCATCATAGTAATCCCTCATCAGCTCATCGAACTTATCTCGAGACCACCTTTCAAGACTAAAAGCCTTTATTAATGGTATCATTGTGAGGCTTTCTTTTAGAAATGAATATATTGAGCCGGTTTTCTCGAGAGACGATTTTTGTGTCCGCTCCAATCTTTTCCCCAAAAATAGAATCGGAAAAAGAAAGAACAGCGTTGGAATTGTTACAATAAGTGTTAGATGCCAATTATAAAAAAGAATTATGATAAAAGGAACAATTATACGTAACATATTGATAATAAATTGTGGAATGATCTGAGTAAATATAATTATAACTGATCTAGTATTGGCCATGATACGGCTGAGTAGATCACCTACTTTCATCTCTTGGATTTTTTTAATATATGAAGACTGGACCGCATCAAATGCCTCTTTGGCCACATCATTGAACAAAACTAAATCCAATTTTCCTTTGCTAAAGCCAGAGAAGTAGGTCGAAACCGCCGATACGATGTATATTGCAACGGTTCCCAGAAGGATGTAGCTAAATAGCTCAGTCCTTCTGCCTATAAAGACATCATCTATTAGGGACTTTGCCAGCAATGGACTAGCGAATGTAAATAGCATGCCCATAAATTCCAAGGCAAGGAGGAATGCTAGAGTATGGGCATGGGGCTTAACAAATTTCATAAAGAAATACTTATAGTTATGGTCCATTAATACCATTCACCTTCTTTTGGATCATAACTGCATAACCGCTTACCATCTATTTTTCCGGTTAGACATTCTTCCAAGGCTCTGCAATCAATGCAGGTATATCTGAATTCACAATCTGCACATCGTTCTATTTTATCTAAATTCAACCCCCAAAATTTATATATATCCTCCCATTCTTTCTCGAAAATAGCGTAAATCTCCCTCGTACTTACATTGCCAAATTTATGACCCCTCATCATCGGGCAAGGAAGTACGTCTCCTGTATAAGAGATTGCTAACGTATGACCAAGACATGGATGATATTTTATATTGTTTAAAAATAGATGCATATTCGATAACTGAATCTTTTTCTTTGTCATCAGTGAACTATTTGTTAATGATTCCTGGTTTCTTATAACAAAATCTCTTATTGTGTTTTTGCTGGTAATCCCACCGACAGAGTTCCTATCCTCTGGCTTAACTATTAAGAGATAAATATAACCATCCAGTTGTTGTTTATCAAGATTTTCCGTTTGAATAATTATTTTTGCTTTATCTGTCAGGTAACTCATCCATGCGTCTTCGGTTAAGACCACAATCCCTCCCTGAATCGTTCTCTATTGAC
>CAZOXE010000085.1:0-1924 GCA_964583835.1 uncultured Candidatus Saccharibacteria bacterium
TCATTCGTGTTACAATTTTATAGTCGTTAATTATTTTATATTTATGTCAAACCAAACAATACTATTGCCTTCAAAACCAAGAATTATAAAAGAGGATGGAAGAAATGGTGTCTACGAAATCGATGGATTGTATCCTGGCTATGGTCACACTCTTGGAAATTCACTAAGAAGAATAATCCTTTCTTCTTTACCTGGAACTGCGATAACTGAAGTAAAAATCAAGGGAGTTGAGCATGAATTTTCAACAATTGATGGAGTAAAAGAAGATGTTATTGCAATTCTCCTAAATCTAAAGAGAGTAAAGTTTCGACTTGAAGGTGACGAAGCTCAAACTCTATCAATAAAAGCAAAGGGGGTTAAAACTGTCACTGCAGAAGACATCAATGTTCCTTCTCAAGTTTCAGTTATAAACCCTGAACAGACAATTGCTAATTTAACTGATAAAAATTCTTCACTTGAAATTGAAATTAAAATCGAGAAAGGGATTGGATACGTTCCTAAAGAAACTCTACAAAAAGATAAAGTAGAAGTTGGAAGTATAGCGCTCGATGCATCTTTTACACCAATAAGAAGAGTGAACTATGAGATTGAGAACATGCGAGTTGGAAAAAGAACAGATTTTAACAGAATGAGAATTGTGATCGAAACAGATGGTTCCATAACTCCAAAGGAAGCCCTTGAACACTCTATTTCAATAATGATTTCTCAATTAAAAGCTATTATTGGTTTCAAAGAAGAAACAATTGATATTGAAGAAAAAAGTGAGGTTGAAAATGTAAAAAAAGAAGAGAAGGGTGATGAATATGAAGAATTCTTGAAGACAAGAATTGAGACTTTGGACCTATCTCAGAGAACAATTAATGCTCTTACTAATGCAAACATAAGAACAGTAGGAGGCCTAGCTAGAAAAAAGGAAGCAGATGTTCTAGAAATAGAAGGTTTGGGAGGAAAAGGGCTTGATGAAATAAAGAAAGTCCTTGGGGAACAAGGTATTACATTAAAGTAGCTGCATATTGCCAATATTCGAAAAATGTGCATAATAAGCATACGTTTGTGCCGAATTATTTAAAATGAAACACCACAAGAAAGGAAAAACTTTAGCAAGATCAAAAAATCAAAAGAAGGCTCTTTTGAGGTCTTTGTATATATCGCTTATAGACAAAGAATCAATAAAAACGACTGAAGTAAAAGCTAAAGAAATTAGACCCGGTCTTGAAAAGCTGATTACACGATCAAAAAATCCTTCATTATCAAATATAAAAATTTTAGAAGGGCTACTTGGTAATAAAAAGACTGTATCAAAACTTGTAAAGGTAATTGGTCCAAAATTCAAAGATAGAAATGGTGGATACCTAAGGATTACTAAATTACCGATAAGAAAGAGTTCTGCTGCAAAAATGGCATTAATTGAATTTGTATAAAATGACTAATTCTAAGATTAAAAAAATAGATGCTAAGGGATTAAAAATTGGTAGATTGGCTACCAAGGTTGCCATTATTCTTATGGGTAAGGATGATGCTTCGTTTGAAAAAAACATCGTCTCTGATACTAAAGTTCAAATTGAAAATGTATCTGAGCTTAATATTTCTGATAAAAAGAAGAAGAGTAAAATATACACAACATTTTCTCTTTATCCAGGAGGACTGAAGAAGAAGTCTCTTGAAAACATAATTGCAAAAAAAGGCAACGCTGAGGCGCTTAGGATTGCAGTAAAGGGAATGCTACCAAAAAATAAATTAAGAGATCAGAGAATGAAAAATTTGATAATTTTGTAAAAATGACAACAGAGAAACCAAAAAAATACATCGAGACTATTGGCAAACGAAAGACATCGATAGCGAGAGTGAGGATCATACCTTCATCAAAAATGTCGGTTTCGATAAACAGTAAGACTCTCGAGGCTTACTTGCAGGAACCAGAACT
>CAZOXE010000086.1:0-1904 GCA_964583835.1 uncultured Candidatus Saccharibacteria bacterium
TATGATTTTATAGAGAGCAAGTCAGTATCGCTGCAAGGCAAGCTTTCGGGGATTTTAAAAGCGATTGAGTTTGATGAAAAAGCATCGAATAAAAATCTTATTGAAGCCATTAACTATTTCAAAAACAATCCCACTCTCACCAATAAAGTACCTAAAGCATTTTTAGATGAAGAAGAGCGTATCGCTGTATTTGATGGCGATAAATTTAAAGTCTCACTCTATAAAATATTACTCTTCTTTCATGTAAGCGATGCCATTAAAAATGGAACTCTTAATTTGAAATACTCTTACAGATACAAAAACTTTGATGACTATATGATTGATAAAGATGATTGGATTAAAAATAAAGATCTACTTCTAACGAAGCATGAAATGGAGTATTTAAAACCGTTTGATACCTTTATGAACACCGTCAAAGACAAAGTTGAAGCAAGCTACAAAGAAACAAATCATAATATTTTAAATGGTACAAACACCTATTTTACGGCATCAGACGACTCTTACATCCTCAAAACTCCTAAGCTGGAAAAGGATGAAGATGAAGAAAAAAATCCTCTCGCAAAATATTTCCCAACGGAAGAGTACCTATCCGTGATTGATGTTCTCAATTCAATTGATAAGGAAACAGATTTTTTATCATCATTTCAACACTACTCTCAAAGTCGCATTAAAAGCAATCACAATCTATTACTTGCATCCATACTTGGATATGGATGCAACCTAAGCCTTTCACGGATGGGGAAAATATCAAAAGGCATCAACGAAAACCAGCTTGATAATACCAAAATATGGTACTTTTCAGAGGATAATACGACCGAAGCAAATGACAAAATTGTGGCATATATGGAGAAATTGGAGCTTGTAAAAATAGTAAGACATCACACCGATATCAATCATACTTCAAGTGATGGGCAAAAATACTCCATTGCTTCAAATATCGATTCTACTAATGCAGGACACTCAAACAAATACTTTGGTGCCGACAAAGGAGTTGTCACCTATACTTTTATTGACGAATCAAATCGCCTGTTTCATTCCACTGTTATCAATGTCAGTGAAAGAGAATCGGGGTATGTTATTGATGGACTGTTGCACAATGAGACAGTCAAGAGCGATTTACATTCCGGGGATAGCCACAGCTATACAGAGCTAATATTTGGTTTAACAAATATTCTTGGATTCAATTTTGGTCCAAGAATTAAAAATTTCAAAGATCAACAGCTTTACGGCTTTTTTACACCAAAACACTATCATAATTTAGGTTATAAATTGGCACCTAAAAGAAAAATCAATACTCAAATAATCAAAGAGAGTTGGGATGATATTTTACGGTTTGCCGTAACAATTAAAGAGAGAAAAACAACGGCTACACAGCTCTTAAAAAGGCTCACTTCCTATTCACGACAGCACAAACTATACACTGCGTTGAAAGAATTTGGAAAGATTATAAAATCCGATTTTTTGCTCAATTATATCGATGATGTAAAGCTTCGCCAACGGATAGAAAAGCAGCTCAATAAGATAGAAGCCTCTAATCGATTTTCAAAAGCGGTATTTTTTGGAAACAATCAAGAGTTTACGGTTGCAACTACCGAAGAGCAAAACGTTGCAAATAACTCAAAACGACTTATTCAAAATGCTATAATCCTTTGGAATTATCTTTATCTTACCAAAAAATTACAACATTCTAAAAATAGCACCGAGAAAGATGAAATCCTCACAGCACTTAAAAACAGTTCAATTATTCACTGGAGTCATATTAATTTTTATGGGATTTATGATTTTACCAACTATTCAAAGAGAGTTTACAATTTAATTGCGATTGATAAGGAAAAAGAGTTTATGCAGCCTTTAGGTCTCGGAAATTAATTTCGTGGCTTGTAGAGGAGATATGAGGGCTGGTT
>CAZOXE010000087.1:0-1894 GCA_964583835.1 uncultured Candidatus Saccharibacteria bacterium
AGTCAGAATCGCTTCTGAGGAATATGAATATAACTTCTACGAGAACCACTATGCATCACTAAGTAAAGAGACTCAGAAATATTACTGCATGTATACAACATTTACAGAAAGGCTACAAAATATTTATGAATCAAAACTAATTGAAAAAATACACCATTTGCTTACATATATAGAACACAATGACAATAACAAATCTCTTGACACTCTCTTTTACACACCAAAATGGTTTGCAGATTTTTATTTAAGTACATCCAATTCAACAAAGGGAATTATTGAACGCGTCAACGAACCTTTAACGTTCGGAGAAGATCAAGATTTATATAATTCCCTCTTATCCTTTGCATCAAGATTATCCGTGAATTTAAAACTGTTGAATCTTGATTAAAGAATTCTTGCCTAGAACACATGAACTTGAAATACCATGCCAGAGATCTGGCCCTTGACCTTAAATAAAGAGTCCTTTTAGCGACAATACTATTCCTTAGGGGGGTATCTTTGTCATAGATTCAACAAAGATCTACTTAATTTATATGTCGCTCTCACTCCACCTGTCTGTGTTGCAACACAGTGGATATTTTTTATACATTCCTTTATATTGAGAGACAATACTGTTTTTATGCTTCGTTGGATTTTCTTCTTTTGTTACTTTTGCAAAATTCCAGTACAGCTGACGCGGAACTTCTTTGAGCTCAATCTTTCCATGTTTTTTGTATACAAATTTTTCATATATCGATCTCGCACCAGATATTCCATATGCATGAGTTAGTAAAGAATTGTTGAATTTTTTTAAGT
Source organism: uncultured Candidatus Saccharibacteria bacterium (assembly GCA_964583835.1). Lineage (GTDB taxonomy): Bacteria > Patescibacteriota > Minisyncoccia > Phycocordibacterales > CAZOXE01 > CAZOXE01. Next base: position 793 of record CAZOXE010000087.1, read on the forward strand.
AAGATGCCATATCAGAAGTTGCTGTATATAGAATTATTTTTTCGTCAAGCATATTGAATTTCCTGTCGAATTCTTGTTCTATCCATACCCAAGCCATAACTCCAGATGAAGGCAAAACAATAGTTTTACAATCTTTATAGGAAAGCCAAGCTTCATGAAAATTGAGCATTTTACCTTACCCCTTGTGCGTATGTCTGAATTTTGTTATTGCTTTAAAAAAACAAAAATTCACACTTTCAATAAGTATCAAAATTTTTACTATACAGCAGAACCACTCACACTTGCATAACTTTCAAAGTTTATGCCTTTAAACGCTAGAGAAGTCAAGTCCTCGCACTTCTAGTCCATCCGAAAGAGGAAGATGCCGCTCAACTTCTAGCCATTTTTCCCACAAAAAACCGAAAAAGAAGCATAAGCCCCTTTCTCGGTTATTAAAAAATGATAAATTTCAGCTACTTTTTTGAAATAATTATCTTTCCGTCTTCATAAGCGACATCAAACGAACTATCCTGTGTAATTGTATTATCGGAGTATTCCTTGTTGTACTCGTCAACATAATACTTTTTGATAGTAATAGTTCCTTTTCCGCTTAAACAAGGAGGATCCACATTTTTTAACGGCGCAGCGACCTTGCCTTCCACGATCTTGTATTTCTTCAGTTCCTCTGGACCGAACGCATAGGCTTCAAGAACCGTGTTTCTATAGTAAATTGAATGCTCTTTGAGAAATTTTGCAACATCAAGTTCCATTTTATCAGGGGAAGTTTCTTTGGCAAAATTTAAAAGGATATCTCCAAGTTCGCTCATTTTAACTTCACCTTTCTTCTTTTTCTGGACATCTTTAGCCATGCCAAGCCTCCATTAATTCGGTTTCAATTTTTAGAATATAATTCGAGCTAGAAAAATATACGTATTAGCAGGAGGCTTGACAAGAACATTCTTGATTAGATTCTTCCCAGGTTAATAATCATTCAGTTTTCACTGAAACAAATTCAGGTTTCAAATTTCAATCTTTCAAGCTCAAATTTTGGGCTGAAATATCCCTCCATCCCAGTCATCCCCCATCCAGCCCCCTCCTTGGGACAAAACAGCCCCTTCCTGGG
>CAZOXE010000088.1:0-1869 GCA_964583835.1 uncultured Candidatus Saccharibacteria bacterium
ATCACACTTACAAAAGATTCCACCCTCGTGGAATTTTTTGTTTTATAAATTTGATATAATGGGCCATATGGAAAAAGAAGATTTTGACAAAAAAAATTTAAAAATCACAGAAGATAACAGCGCTCTAACAAGGTTTTTTGAAGGAACGATGAATAGAACTGCTTCGTTCGTTAGACATTTTGATTCGCAAACAAACATATTAATAGGTATTAATATCGCAATTGCAGGATTTTCTATTTCGCATTTAGGTAACAATAGCGAATTGTATTGGGTTTCCGTAATCCTCTCTTTTTTTTCAATCATCTCAGTAATATGCGCACTATATGCAATTCATCCTCCTCGCTTTATGAGAAAAAAGGGGCAAATTGAAAGTCTCTTTTACAACAAAAAAATAATCAAATTCAATTCCTCTGAAGAATATTCCAAAAAAATCTTCGAAATGCTTGAAAACAAAGACGATTTGATAAAGAATTATTCTATAGAGATATATAATCTATATAAGTACTTTTATCGTCCAAAAAGAAAACTTTTCAAAATTTCTCGCGACTTGTTGATGATAGGTATTATTTTAGGCTTCGTTGTTTATATTATTGAAAAATTAGTCTAATTTAACAAATAAAAACCCTCGCTTTCTCATGAAAGCGAGGGTGGAGTTTGTTTGCGCTATTCTCCAGAGCGCTTGGCAGACCTACTGCCATTACCCTTTGGGCCGAGGCTTGACGTAAATCACTCGTTCTCCAGGTGAGGCTTTGAAGCGTTCATTACCAACATTTACATATTGGCGTATGTTTATCGGCACAAACCCCTTTTTTTCGGAGGAGTACACATACGATCCTGATGATCGTAAGGTGCAAATCAGCTTACCGCAGCTGACATGCACGAACCCTTCCTTGTCGAGAGTCCGCATTTTCTCTCTGAAGTACAGAAAGATTTTGCAGACAATCTCTGGAGTGCAATACTCAAGACCTCGAGCCTGTGCGACGCGATTAGTGTCCTCTCCGCACCAAACCCAGTACCAACCATCGTCCGGTGCTCCTACAATTTGAAGAGTAATTTCACGCTTTTGATCGGAGATCGTTAGCTGTGAGAAAAACTCATCAAGGACTTTGCAGTTTTCTGGATAGCCTGGGAGTTGGTGTATCTGTTCGTTCACCATCTTCAACAGCTCTTCCCTCGGAACGTCACCAATCGTGACGGTTTCAGGAATACCGTGCCAACCATAATTGCCAGTGATGTAATGATCACGACCACCCAACAAACCTCCGAGCGCGCTAGCTAATGACATGTTTTTTTCCATCCAATTTAGTGAAGAGTCGCGTTTTACGTCTCTAAGCTCCCTACGGGGAACCGGCTTAATGCCTCACTCGATAGATGGACGGTGAGCCTCTAGAGTTTTGCCCACTGTCCATCTATCGAATAGCTGTAGGTCTTTCAATGAACCTTTGTCTTTATCTGGATATAGTATAGCATGATGAGTTTAGATTGTCAATTAGTTACCACAATTACTTATTTAAAATATCTTTATTTTTCAATATATTATTAATATAAGGTCTTATATTGTGGATAACTTTCCACACAAATTGTTTTTTTTCGGTATAATTATTACATGGAAGGCAGACACGAAGAATTAAGGGGTTCGTTAGTTTCTTTTGGCTTAAGCGAAAAAGAGGCAGATGTTTATATCGCGACTCTTATCTTAGGAAAAGGAACAGTGTCAAAAATTTCATTGAATGCTGGCATAAATAGGACAACTGCATATGACATATTAGCCTCCCTAGTCCAAAAAAAAATAGTTAGCATCTCTGGAAAAGAGCCAAAGCAAGAATATATTGCAGAACCACCGACTTCTATTTACTACTACCTGAAACG
>CAZOXE010000089.1:0-1803 GCA_964583835.1 uncultured Candidatus Saccharibacteria bacterium
AAATGACTTGCTTCAAGCGATATTCTTGAACTCCCTGATTCACCCGCTTCGTTCCTAAATGTGACAGAAGAAGTTTTTTCGCTCACCTCCCCACTGTTTGTTCTCCAAATGTAATTTATAAATGGAGAATCGTATGATTCTGTTGAAAAGAAGTACGGTACAGCCTGTAAACTTAACTCCTTTGAAAGAAGGCTGAATGTTCCAACCAAACCCCTTTCAAAAATTGTTCCATAGAGTGGGTGCTTTTCATAAACAACTAAGTCTGGATCTTCGGCTCTGATGTTTATTGATCCTGATCCTTGAACTGTTTTTCCTAAATCAGAAACAATTACCTCAACTGTGAAAGGTCTTGCAATTAAACCTTGTTCTATTGTGATTGAGTTCTTTCCATAACCAGAATTTGATAGATTTTTTCCATCTTTCTTCCAATCATAAACAAGAGTTGTGGGGTCTAAAACAACACCACTTGCGTTTTTAAGTTCTGGAAGCGATATCAGTCTAATCGTGCTCCCATATGTAAACATTGCTTTGCCTTTGTAAAAAGGGTGAGTAAAAGTATCGGCTTCCCAATAAATATTTACAAAAGACGGTGTTATTGTAATAGAGTCAGATATAACTGAGCCGTCTGTTGTTGAGACCACCACTCCAATGGTTTCTCTCAACCCCGACTCGTTCACAGAAAATGTATAGGACTTCTCACCCTTTCCTCTTTTTTCCACCACTCCATTTCTTGACCAAGAGATATCAGAGATATTTAAATCATATGTAAAACTTCTCACACTTACTGTTGTTGTTTGCCCAGGAGATGGGTATTTGGGCGACACCTCAATAGTCAAAAGTTCTGTTATTTCTTGAGCATAAACAGAAGAGGTAAATAAAATTACAAACAGTACACCAAAATAAAAGGTGAACATTCTTTTCATTACTATATTTTAACCCGATAAGGCCACTACAACAATGCGTTTGTTGTGATAAAGCTATTAATTATTAGTAGAGGAGGTTTTTTGAAGAGGTAGTTTTATCCCAAGCTTGTCTTCTGTTTTGACAATAGAAACCATCGCCAACACACCAACTGTGAGTGCTGGTAGGCCACCAAGAATAGGAAATATTTCAATCAAGGCTGAGACAGAGGATGTTGCTATCTTTTTACCACTCATAAAAGATACCCCTTTTGCGTGGAACCAAAACCAAAATGTAAGAGCTGCAAAGATGGAAATAAAAGGATTAAGAACAATGCCAACAAGGATAAATTCAAGGAAAGCTTGAACAAGATCAATAACCAAAGCAACACCAATCATTAACATAGCCTCTATACTAGAAATCCTCTCTTTTTTTTCTTTTTTTTCACTCACAATGTCGAATATTATGATTCAAGCGCCATTTTTTCTTCTTTTGCCTTTTTAATAGCAAGAACCTGTGATGGGTCAGATGTTATGATTTGATCTTCTGTATATGAAGCAATTATTTTTATAGAAACATGTTTTTGACCCGCAAAGAATATCCCCTCTCCAATATCAGACTCAAGAAGTAAGAATTTTTCCTCGTCTGTGAGGTTGAATGTTTTCTGAACGACGTCAATAGATGAAGGAGATTGTTTGAGTAGAAGTTGTATTGAAGAGTTTGTAATAATAGGAAGGCCATATTTTGACTTTAGAAAATCTTCAACATCTTGAGTAATTGTAGCGACCCCCAAATAATATTTTCGACCTCTCTTTGCGAGACCATAAAGAAAAGATGCCGTGTCGTCAGATTTCATCATGTACCACGCCTCGTCTATAATAAGAAGCCGCCGTCTCTTGTCGT
>CAZOXE010000090.1:0-1779 GCA_964583835.1 uncultured Candidatus Saccharibacteria bacterium
AGTGGATGAGTCGAATATCTCCATGCTCTCATTCGCAGCAAATTACGGGGCGCTTGGTCATACACATCAAGAGACGATCGCTGCGGTCAATCGAGCTGTAAAAGTCGAAAAGAGGTCGCCAGAACAAGTTGCAAAAATGGTAATGAGGTCTGAGGCTTGGGTGAGAATGTATCTCGGGCTTCACAATCTCCATCCCGCGCTTCAGAAATTGATGGATCCGCCAACCCCAAGATGCAATCAGCTCACATTCAATTTGGCAAAAGAATTGGCTCGAATGAAACGCGAATACCAACTGCAGGCCCACAAAAGACTTTCAAAACTTCCTGACAAACACGCTGTTGAGAAAGCAAGAAAGATGGCCCAGTCGGTACTTGCGGATGGTAGGAGGAAGGGCACTCCACACGATTGCAGAAAAATCGTTTCAAGATATTTCAATTCTTCTGAGGCAGATATAGCAAGAATGCTCGAGATGGACGACGCTGTCTTTATTGGAAACGGTGCGCCAACTGATGTTTGGGCGGCAAAGATTGTCCAAAACGTAAGAGATTTGAAAAGACTCTACAAAAAGATGACTGGAGTGGAGCTTCCAGTCCGGGGTTTATAAAAGGCGCTTTGCGCCTTTTTATTTTTATAATTTGACTAATCTCACTCGAAAGTATTAATTATTTTATAGACAGTACCTAGAAAGGGGTGCGGTATGAAAAATCAATTGATCGAGATGACAGTCGTTGAGATTGAACCCTCTGACCCAAGGATCAACGTCTCTATAGTTCCGATTATTTCACCTCCACCATCTATGACAATGGGGCAAATAAAAGAGATAGGCTGGCCCAGAGTTTTTTGCGTTAGAGCAGAAATTCCTGATCAGGCATCAAGATTTGTTCATGTCGAAGTTCCAAGATACCAAGTATATATTTCAAAGGAAGATGAAGTCAGAGAAAGAACAGGAATATTAGAGCAAGTCTTTCGATCTCCTGAGTGGGATGAAGATGAAGAGGGGGAAAAAGACAGTGTTACCAAAGATAGTCTCAGGGAGATTTTTGGAGGCAGAGATTTGTCTGGCAACAAACCAATTGAGTCAACTGAGATTGAAAGTATTTTTTGGGAAAAAATATATGGCGACCCGATCAGTGTAATAATAAGTGGTCACATTGATTGTCGTGATGTCACCGATGTTTCCAAAATTGTCGGAAAAAGGGTTGGGGGAGAAAAAACCTTTATTCCGATTAAATTTTCTTTAACAGACAAGACTCATGGGATAATGAATGAGGTCTGGTATCTTTTGGTCGAAGAATATTCGGTAAAAGAAAAAAGAATTGGTTTGAAGGAGAAAGAGTTTGAAGAATTGAAGCAAAAAGGAAGAATTGAAGTGGTTGAAGAAGTAGAACCATCAAGTGTAGGAAGAAAATAATTAATACGCACTAATGAGGTGCGTTTTTTTGTTGTCCGCCCAGTAGGACTCGAAACTTACAGCTTCAGTACCCCGATTGGATATTTTGCTTCATAAAATCGCAAAATATCTCAATCGGGCTTCGAATCCTACAGGAACCACCTGATAATAAAAATTCAGAACATAAGTCCTGAATTTGTATTATGGTCCGCCCAGTAGGACTCGAACCTACGACCCTCTGCTTAAAAGGCAGGTGCTCTACCAGCTGAGCTATGGGCGGTCTTGCGCCGGCCATAGCGAAGCTTGAGTCTGCCTGTCTGCCCTTGGCAGAAGCTATGGGCGGTTTGTTTAAAAGATAATACTATAAAAACTTTATTTTTCAAGCAAAA
>CAZOXE010000091.1:0-1776 GCA_964583835.1 uncultured Candidatus Saccharibacteria bacterium
GATTGAAGAGCTTTCGGTGTTCCTAAAAGCTCTCGGCTACAATCTAAAACTCGGTAAAGGTGGCTCAGTAGATTCAAAAACTCTGAACGACATCTTGGAACAAGCAGAAGGAAAAGCGGAAGAGCATTTGATAAAGACAGCCACAGTAAGGTCAATGAGTAAAGCGATATATTCAACGAAAAACATTGGGCATTTTGGATTAGCTTTTGAATATTACACCCATTTTACCTCTCCAATCAGAAGATACCCCGATCTTGTTGTTCATAGAATACTTAAAAAATTTTTAGCCAAAGAAAAATTAAATGAAAATGATTTGGCATTTTTTGAAGAGGTCGCCTCATCAGCGAGCGAGCAAGAAGTTGCTGCACAAGAGGCTGAGAGAAATTCTATTAAGTACAAGCAAGTTGAGTTTTTACAAGGAAGAATCGGCGAAGTTTTTGAGGGGGTAATCTCAGGAGTATCAGAATGGGGTGTTTATGTAGAGGAAAAGGAGACAAAAGCCGATGGGATGGTAAAACTAAAAGACATAGGTGATGATTTTTACTCTCTTGATAGGAAAAATTATTGCGTTATTGGTGAGAAAACAAAAAAATGTTTTCGTCTTGGAGATAAGGTAAAAGTTAAACTAATCGGAGCAGATCTTGAAAGAAAAAACCTAGACTTCAAGTTTGTCTAGATTTTATCCAGTATAGAGAATTTTATTATTTCTTTACCTCCTTAAAAACCACCATTTTTCGTAGTTTTGCTGAATATTTTTTTAACTCGAGCTTTCTCTCGGTTGTTTTTTTATTTTTTCTGGTCCAGCGCACTTCACCAGTCTCTTTGTTTGCAATTTTTACCAATCTATCTTGTGACATAAGTGATAGAGATTGTAATACAAAGAAGAGTTTTTTGCAAGAAAAAACCGAGTCACTAGGACTCAGTTTAAACCTTGATTATCAACACCTTGTTGGCAAAAGACCGAGGGTATCTCTGCAAATATGCAGAAAAGTGGCTTGAGTTTGATTTATTCCAAAAACATCATTCACTCTTCCACGAATTTCTGGATGTTGGAATTGTAAAACTTTTTCCCAGTGAGTCTCAAGCTCTTTGATGACTTCTTCGACTTTTTCCTTATCTATCGCATGAAGTAGCACGGTAGTCACATCAACAGACATTGCTTCCCCATAATTTCTGAAGACATCTAAAGCTCTACCAAAATGACCAACAAGTTTGTCTTGAAATGCTTCTTTAAACTTTGCCTCCGTTACAATTTGCTTAGTCACGCCACCTCCTTCTTTTATTCTAAGTACATACTATTCTTTTAATGAGTTTTGTCAATAAAAAAACCGAGTATTACTCGGTGATTTGGTTAGTGTACTTTGTTAGCCACTTCTTTAACTTCAAGCAGTAGATTTTTAAGACGAAAAACCTCTGATCTCAATCGTGAACACTCTTCAGTAATGGCGAGTAGTCCAGGATCAACTTGCTTCAACTTACCTTCTGCAGTTGTGGCCCGAAGGGTAATTTCCTCAATTCGTTGGTTGACGACGTCTTCATAGTCGATCCTTCCCTCTCTCCTTATTCCATCGATTGGATTGTTCGGACACTTTCCAAACGGGTCTAGACCAAGCGGACCACCGGAATGACAACTTCCCATAAAGCATCCGCAACCAAACTGACACTCCCCCATTCCATCATCTTCGCGATACTTGTGTTCACCGTACTTTTTGTGACTATGACCATTTGGCATATCAACCTCCTTCTTTTGTTCTAGACACAGATTATTCCTTTAAT
>CAZOXE010000092.1:0-1712 GCA_964583835.1 uncultured Candidatus Saccharibacteria bacterium
GTCGAATCTATGCTGTTCCTGCTTAGTGGAAATCACATCAATGCACGCAGTGTGCGACTTGTCATCACTAGGAAGGTTTGGTTCCGAAGGAGGGGTGTTGCCAGGGCCGCCAGTAGAGCCAGGCGTAGAGAGGTGGGGAGTTAAAGGATTCGGGGAAGCGGTGTTAGTGGGTTTGTCTAAAGGATTCATACTATCCTCCGTGGGTCGTGAGGCGCGTCTTCCAGGATGGAAATGTTTGCGCCGTTAATGAACCCTACAAAGGCAAGCATCATACCAGGAGGGAAGATACTCGTAGTATATTGATATTAAAAGTTTTTTAAGAATTAGGGTTGAAGATTGCTATCCTCTTCAATGGAATTTCGTTCGAATTTCGAAACTTTTCGTCTACTTTTCGAAACGTTTTATTTTTTGAGATTGATCCTTTTTGCCGTCCAGCGATGTTCCCAACTTTTTCCTGCGTTGCTTTTTGGTTCCTCAAATGATGAAGAATTGTCTCGAAGTATAGCTCTTCAAGGTCGTCAAGGGAGACTTTGTCTATAGGAATTTCTTGGCTTTCAAGACGGTTGTTTTCTACTCCGTAAAAATTATTCAGGAAGATGTTGCCTCTGTTATATGTATGTAAATCTTTAAGCTGAAATTGTTCTGTAAGATTGATATCCTTTATGCTTGTTAAAAATTTAAGTGATTCGCAGAGACCTTTTCGGAGACATTCAGTCCATGTGTGGCTGAGTTCAATACTCGATTCATAAAATTCAGAGCATGATTTTGAGTAAAGTGCTAAAATTATTTTCTTGTTTTTTATGAGTTCATTTTTCGTTTCGTTGTCATAGTTGTGCTTATTAGGATGGCCATTGCTCAGGTCATATTCAAAAATATCATCATGTTCATCTTCTTTAATATTGTCTGTTAGTAATACATATGTATATAATCCGTATACGTGAAAATGGAAATAAAAATCGTTTTTGTAAGAGTATATGTATAGAAGTGTTTCTTTTAAGTCTTTAGTCATTTCGCGAGTAAATGGAATGTCGTTTCTTTTTAGCAAATCAATAATTCCCGTATGTTCTCTGAGTTTTTCTAGCTCCTTGTTTGTATGCTCTTTAAGGTCGAAAATGTCGTAGTTTGACTCTGAATCTTGAAAAAATAATTTGCAAAAAATTAAAAATCCAGAATAAATAGTGTTGATTTCAAGTATCTTCACGCTTAAAAAGTATTCTCCATAATTTTTCGATGATTTTGTGATTAATTCTTCAAATTCAAAATCCTTCCCAAACCCTTCTTTGTCATCATTCAAGCTCAGGCCACTTGATAGCCAGCACATTTCGAGACATTCTGTGTTGATTCCACTTGTTGCAAGTTTTTCTTTAAATATTTCTATGTTGCTTAAGTTTAGGTCTGTAAAATTTTTTTGTATCGAAAAAAATACACGTTGATTATAGCAGTCTATTTTTGAATTTTCTGTCAAAAAATTTGTTTTAAGGTTATTTATTTCATTAAATATATATGTTGCATTTTGAACCAACCCGTTACATACTTTCTCAATCTCTCTAACATTTCCTGGCCAATTATATGCCAAGAGACTAAAAAGCATTTTGGGGCTGAGAATATTTAGAATTCTTTCATTAAAGAATTTCATATAATAAAGGATGTCAATTCTTCGTTTGTGAATTGCTGGTACGGAGACGATGTCAAACCGATACCATAAGTCATCC
>CAZOXE010000093.1:0-1676 GCA_964583835.1 uncultured Candidatus Saccharibacteria bacterium
AGCTCCCGCGGCACTATTTGTGTGGAGTGTAGAAAAAACTAAGTGTCCTGTAAGCGCAGAATTGACAGCGATTTTCGCAGTTTCATTATCACGAACCTCACCAACCATTATCACATCAGGGTCTTGTCTCAAGGCCGAACGTAATCCCTGCAAAAAGTCATATCCTTTTGCTGAATCAACTTGTGTTTGGGTGATTCCAGGAAGGTGGTATTCAATCGGATCTTCAATGGTAATTATTTTTATGCCCGGTTTGTGGATTTTTCTCAAGAATGCATAAAGAGTGGTTGTTTTTCCAGAGCCTGTTGGACCAGTGTTTAGAATCATTCCATTTGGTTTGTTGACTTCGTTTTCAAGAATTTTCAAAAGAGTTGGTTCAATACCAAGGTCTTCAAGCGGAACGGCGATTGATTTTGGATTGAGGACTCTCATCACAACTGATTCCCCGTATGCACCTGGTAGGGTAGAGGTTCTGATTTCTATGTCACTACCTTTTAGGCTTACACTAAAACGACCGTCCTGAGAATTGTCTCTGATATTTAGTTTCAAACCGGACAAAAGTTTTACTCTTGAAAGGAGAAGCTGGTAAATATTTAAATTAATTGTTGCAATGTCTGAAAGAACTCCATCTAATCTATATCGTAGTCTTGTAAAGGTTTCTTCTGGTTCGATGTGAATATCAGATGCATCAATAGCAATTGCTCCAGCAAGGATAATTTCAAAAATTCTTGAGGTTCTCACTCCACCTTTACCTAAAAGTATTTCATCAAGATATTTTTTTACATCATCAAATTTTTTAATCTTATCCAAATACTCTCGGGTTGCTTCGTTTGAGATATCAAGAGAACCAGCTTTTGTTTCGGTTGCGAAAGACAAATCTGCGTAACGAGAGAATGCTTTGTCTAGACTTGCTTTTGAAACCATAAAAATAGTCGGAATATATCCATCGTCTTTAAGATCTTCAAGGAGTTCAACGGTTTCTTTCATTTGGGGAGAAATAAGGGCCACGTTAATTTTTTTTCCAACCCTATCAAAGACTGCGAGATTCGCTCTTCGAGCATCTTTTTCTGGGACGATCCTAAGACCGTCGGTGTTTATTGCAACACGAGTAAGGTCGGCGTATCTTACCCCATATTTGTCAGAGAGAATTCTGGCAAGGTCCTCTTCCTCTTTTTTTCTTAAGTACTCAATTCTTTTCTCCTGTTTCTCTTCATCAAATTGAACTGTCATGATCAAATTTTAACATAACAAGCCCTGTAATATCCTTATTTTGTTGGGTAAAACAAGGGTAATCTAATTTGACAATTACAATGGATATGATATAATATACAAAGAGGTTGTGGAATGGGTCCGCAACAAAAGTTCTACAAAAGGAGATAAAAATGAAGAAACTGATGATGTTGGTCGGATTGGTTCTCATGGCTATTCTTGGGAGCGGGTGTTGCACCTGCGACCACGGAAGCGTGCGAAGCCTCAGCTGTTATCATGGTGGTTCCGTCGCTGTGATGAGGTCGAGGCCGATGATGATGTCCCCAGCGCCATACGGTGGGTACGGCAACTATGGGACGTCGTGTGGATACGGTGGTGGCTACGGCGGATACGGCGGGCATGTGCCCCCATACCGGGTGCCGGTCGGTGGACCGGTCCATATCCACTACTGATCTCATCACGATACTTCA
>CAZOXE010000094.1:0-1669 GCA_964583835.1 uncultured Candidatus Saccharibacteria bacterium
CGATCTTATAAGTCGAGGGTCCTTGGTTCGAATCCAAGTGGGCGCACAGAAAATATCACATAACAATTTAAATTATTTAATAAAAAACGGAACATTAGATATTGTCCCATTTTTTATTTTGAAAGTAGACCAGATTAAACTTCGATTTGCTTAAATTTATATCTCTTTATAAGTGCATCAAAATCATCTTTTTCTAAAGTCTCTTTTTCCATAAGCTCTTTCGCAATCGTATCAAGCGCGTTCTTTCTTTTAATTATTATGTCCTTAGCTATCTTATACGCCCTATGGATTATTGCAGAAACTTCTTTGTCTATGTCTGCGGCAACAGATTCGGAATAATTTTTTTCTGTTGATATTTCTTTTCCAAGAAAAACAAGTTCTTGCGTCTTTCCAAATGTTATTGGTCCGAATTTTTCACTCATACCATATTTGGAGACCATCTTGCGTGTTATTTCAGATGTTACAGACAGATCATTTGATGCACCAGTGCTTATGTCTTTAAAAACTATTTCTTCGGTTGCATATCCGCCAAGTGTAACCGCTAAATCTGCCAGAAACTGTTTTCTGGTTTTGAAATATCTATCTTCAGTTGGAAGTTTTAATGTATATCCACCAGCTTGTCCGCGAGCTATTACGGAAACCTTATGAACTGGATCCGCATCTTTTAAGCTGGTTGCAACTAACGCATGACCAGCTTCATGATAAGAAGTTATTTTTTTCTCCTTGTCGCTAAAAACCCTTGATCTACGCTCTGGTCCAAGCAGAACCTTTTCTATTGCTTCATATAGATCATCTTGGAATATCATTTTCTTATTTCTTCTGGCGGCAAGTATCGCGCCTTCATTCATTAAATTAGCTAAATCAGCACCAGAAAAACCAGGAGTTCTTATCGCTATTCTTTTGAAATTAATATCTTTTGAAAAAGTTTTGTTTCTAGAATGTATTTTTAGAATCGCTTCTCTGTCATTTATATCGGGCAAATCCAATATTACTCTTCTGTCGAATCTACCTGGTCGCAATAATGCAGGATCAAGTATGTCTGGTCTGTTTGTTGCAGCAAGAACAACCACTTGTGTCTCCTTATCAAATCCGTCCATTTCAACAAGTATTTGATTTAGCGTTTGTTCTCTTTCGTCGTGTCCACCGCCAAGCCCAGCGCCCCTTTCTCTTCCTATAGCATCTATCTCGTCTATAAATAGTATTGAAGGAGCAGCCTTTTTTGCTGTTGAAAATGCATCTCTTGTTCTACTTGCTCCGACACCAACAAACATTTCAACAAATTCAGATGCAGATATGTGAAAAAACGGTACCTGTGCTTCTCCGGCAACTGCTCTGGCTAATAACGTTTTTCCGGTTCCCGGCTGTCCCAAAAGAAGAACACCTCTTGGAATTTGAGCTCCTAGATCATGATATTTTTTTGAATTTTTCAAGAAATCAACAACCTCCACGAGTTCTTGTTTTGCTTCTGTAAGGCCAGCGACGTCTGAAAACGTTACACGATCTTTGAATGGTGCAAAAAGACGGATGTTAGATTTTCCAAAGTTGAATGCCTGATTGGCTCCATTTTTTGCCTGTCGCAACATAAACCAGAGAAAGAATCCTATTGCAATTATTGGAATTAACGTCGGAAGCAAAACACCACTCCAAAATTTTATAGATGATTGATCTT
>CAZOXE010000095.1:0-1637 GCA_964583835.1 uncultured Candidatus Saccharibacteria bacterium
AGATTAATCAGAAATTGAGAAGCATGAATTCCTCTTTTAATTGGGTCGTCTTCTGTCAAATCCTGAAGTTCTAAAACAGCATAATCTTTATTTTTATAGTCAATATGAACTATTTCAAATCCTTGACTCATTATACCCGAGGAAAAAACTAAAAATCCCATTTCATCTCGGGCATCTGATTCGTCCTTCTTAACAATTTTTCTAATTGAATCCATATTGTCAAATCCAAAAAATTTATGCGCAAGACTCAAAGCTTCTGTTGTCCTCATAATTTTTTGAACTCTATCGAACAATCCTTTTCGGTCTGTTATAAAAGATTTTTTGTTTTCTTTTTCACCATATTCTAGGATTATCTTGTCCTTATTAATTGTGTAAGTCAAGTGAGCTGAAATATTACGCCAATCTGATATTTTAATTTTTTCAGGTTCAATTACGAAAAGCTCTTTATTCAGCGAGCAATCAATAATCTCCTGAATATTACTCCCCAATTTATTTTCGATGATTTTTTTAACATCAAAAGGTTTCTTTCTTATAATTCGGTTTATCGCAACTTGCTCAACATAGAGAACTTTTGAAATCCCTTCAATTATATCAGAAATATCTTTCATTGAAGTTTGAACATACTCCTCTATTTCCAAATCCGATTTAGGAACCTCAAGATTAACAAAACTCCAAAATTTATTTCCAGATTCAACATGGTAGGGCATCAGCTCTGACAAAACTTGAATAGTCATGTTTTTGTCTGTCTGTTGTGCTTTTTCGTAGGTTTCAAGTAATTTTTTTATATCTGAGTGGATTCCAGGGTAGAGAATACCAACTCTCATAAAATTAATCCAATCAGCAACCATATATTTTAAAGCATATTTTTCTAGGCTCTGTTTATCTGAAAAATATGGCTCAAAGTCATTTAACAATTCGCTTTTAATTGTCTCTGGTGTATAACCATTCTCATATAAAAGTGGCAATGGACTTTTATTCCTTAATCCTTCTATTATTTTTTCAAATCGTTTCAAGTCTTATGGTGTGTTTTTTGTCATAATGGTGGCTAACGGCTGCGTGTATGAGTAGTGGCGGACTGCGGAGTAGTTACCTGTCAAGTTACCACAAAAACTGAATGGGGGTAGAACGCTCGAATACACTACAAACCCCGCCATTACTTATACACGTTGTTATGCCCCGTAATTTATTGCTTTATCACTTTCCCAAGATAATAATTATTTTCAGTTTCAATTCGGATAAAATATAGTCCGACTGTTTTATTTGTAAAATCAATTTGTGTTTCTGTTGGTTTGTTGATTTGCTGTATCAATTGTCCGTTTTGGTTAAATATTTTAATGGTTTTTATTTTATCATTTGTTTGTAGTTCAAGCCTCACTTTATCGTTTGTAGGATTAGGAAAAACAGATAATTCAATTGAAGATTTAAAATCAGTTTCGTTGATTGAAGATAAAATACCTCCCCAAACTTGCTGTGTTGTGTCATATTGTTGAAGTTGAGAGGTTGACTGGTTGTAACGATAAAAATTATTGGTTATCGTTGTGTCACCAGTGGTTGTGATTGAATTAATTCCTCCGAAAAAATAAAAAACAGTGTCATCATTGCTGCCTAACGAACACCAAGCCGAACCGCCAATCATT
>CAZOXE010000096.1:0-1631 GCA_964583835.1 uncultured Candidatus Saccharibacteria bacterium
TGCTATTATCTTTGCTTTATCCTTTTTAGCTAAAAGCTTTATCTCCTTTTTAAAACTAAATATTCTTTTAATCTCGTTCATTAGTTAAAAAGCGCCCCAAGATAATAGAATCCAATTATAAACAAAACCAGAGCTTCAACGAGAACAACCCACTTAGAAAACTTTGGAGAAGAGAGCCAAATATTCATCTTCCACACAGCAACAGAAAAGACGATTATTTCATCAATCATATAGAAAACAATAAAGAGAGCGATGTAGCCTAAATAACCAAACGTTGGGAGTCCGGCATCTGCAAGAATGCCTGCAAAAACGAGAGGTACTGCCGCAGAACATGGGAATTCGACAACCGCAATAATTGCAGAAAATACCAAAATACTACCAACGATAGTTAAACTTTTGCCTGGAGAAGAAAAGACTTCCTTTATTTTTCGCGTGACATCCTTTATTAATTTATTATTACTCGTTTCGCAAACCATTCCTTGTCTCTTGATTCTGAAAAATTCTTTAACAAAATACACACCGCCCAAGATTCCAACCAGCCCAATTATTATTTGCAAAGTTCTCAAGTATGGCGAAAGTGTTTTAAATATTTGGTGCCAAAGAACTATTAACAACCCATAAACAATCGCAGTGGTCAAAATAAAGGCCCCACCATAAATAAAAATCTTTGTTCTCGATTTCAAGGTGATCACAAGCCCAAGAATAACGAGTAACGCCCCCAAAGAACAGACATTAAAACCATCTAGAAAACCGAGTAGTATTGTAAGAACCGGCAACGGAAGGCTTGAAAAGCCGACATTACCAACAAAAGGAACATTTATATTCTGATTCACACTTCCTGCAACAACAATATTAGATTTTTCATCTTTTGTAGAAAGGCCGAACTGTCTCAAAAGGGACTCACGCATTGCTTTTCCAATGTTTTTTTCGTTATCAAAACCAATAAACAATTCATCACCAACAAAAGTAATTGGTACAACACCGAGATAATTTGAAGCATCTTTCTGCTCTAGTAATGGAGCTAGTCTATCCATACTCCCCGATGAATTGACAGACACTCTTTCAACAGCTAAATCAGGAAATTCATCCTCAAGTTTGTCCAAAAATACTTGCTCATCTCTACAATGTGGGCACGTCGGTGAATAAAAAAACAATATTTGTGAGTCAGAAATATCAGCGTTTGAAATATTTGGCAGAATCAGAATTGTAAAAAAAACAAACCCAGCCAATAACCATTTTTTGGTAGAGAAAAGATTCATTAACATTTATTACTATCTCCACGAGCTAACGTCTTATTAATCTTCTTTATAATATCCTCAAGATTTATATCAGATTTTATTAAATACTCGCACACATTGTTCTCTAGCGCCTTTGAAAGATTTACATTATCTACCGCATTTGTAAGAACAATAAATTTCATGTTTTTACCCCAATCAGTATTTCTAACCTTTTCAAGCATCTCAATTCCGTCCATTTTAGGCATAATTATATCCAAAAGGACCAAATCAGGTTTCTCCCTCTCACACATCTTTAAACCCTCCTCACCATTTATGGCAGAAATTACTTCAAATTCTTTATTGCTAATCATATCAAAAAGCGCTTTTCTCAACGATTGCTCATCTTCAACTATA
>CAZOXE010000097.1:0-1622 GCA_964583835.1 uncultured Candidatus Saccharibacteria bacterium
AATTGACATAAAAAAGTTTATTCGTATAATTCAAAAAAGTTAAAAAGGAGGCACTATTGATGTTTGGCACAATATTTATGATTGGCACGGTTCTTTTGTTACTCGGTGCTTATATCTTTTTTAATCACCAAGCAAACAAAGAATCTAAAAGAACACAAAGATTTTTTGAAGAGAAGCAAAAAGACTGGTGGAAAATAGTCGATCAAGGAAAATGTGGTAGGTGCAGAAGAGAGTTCACTATCCACAACCCCCATTCTGCCGGTGGAATGTGTAGAGATTGCTGGGCTAATTCCCAGTGTTAAAAGCGACAATGTCGCTTTTTTATTGACTTTTAAATTATTATTTGCTATAATGGTAGTTACCAAATAATTACTAAAAGTGTTCAAGTTAAGGTTTATCTTTTGTATTTGTTTGAGTTTATAAGTTAAGTTTCCAAACAAATGCAAAGAGGAAAAATCGCGCGTTTGATGGATAAGGGATACGGTTTCATCAAAGTTGATGGACAAGAAAAAGATCTCTTTTTCCACTCAAAGGAACTTCAGGGAGCTAATTTCGATGAACTAAAAGAAGGAGATGAATTAGAGTTCGAAGTTACAGAAAGCCCAAAGGGTCCAAACGCCACAAACGTTAAGAAAGTATAATAAAAAAACCACCCGCCAATCGGCAGGTGGTTTTTTTATTGAAAGAATACCAAAAAACTGATTTAATATAGTGCAATATGAACTCAAACATTATGTTTTCAAAAATACGCTATTCACTATTACTTCCTATTGTGTTCTTTCTTGCGCTCGTATATCTTAGTTATACTTCATACACTGCAAATCAGAATCTTAATATCATCAAAAACGATTTGAACAATACCAAGACAGATCTAGGGTCAAAACTCTCGATTGCACAAAACGAAAATAGTTTGCTAGGCGAAGCTTTAATAGCAGAACGCGCGAGAAATGACGAACTTGGTGAAAGGGTTGAAAAAATAGCAAATACAGTCGGTATTCTTGAAAAAATTAGCCAAACTGATCCAGAATTATTGCAAAAATATTCTAAAGTCTATTTTTTGAATGAACATTATATTCCAAGTGATTTAATTGAGATTCCTTCTAAATATAGACTTCCTGAAGAGAAAGTCATGAAAATCCACACTGATATTTGGAAAAACCTTGAACGATTATTAGAAAAAGCAGATAACGCTGAATTAGACTTAAAGATTATTTCTGCATATAGGTCATATGGTGAACAAGCAACACTAAAAACAAATTATAAAGTAACATACGGATATGGTGCTAACACCTTCTCAGCGGACCAGGGATATTCTGAGCACCAGCTGGGAACAACTGTAGACTTTACAACATCAAGTCTAGGATCAAATTTCACAGATTTTGACAAGACAAAAGAGTTTGAATGGCTTACAGAAAATGCTCATAAATATGGCTTCGTACTTTCATATCCTAAAAACAATGTTTATTATCAGTATGAACCTTGGCATTGGAGATTCGTCAGTCTTGATCTCGCCGGTGATCTACATCGTGACCAGAAATATTTCTACGACCTAGATCAAAGGAAGATTGACGAGTATTTAGCGTACTTTTTTGATTAATAAAGATTTATTAATATAAATATAT
>CAZOXE010000098.1:0-1616 GCA_964583835.1 uncultured Candidatus Saccharibacteria bacterium
TCTTGATTTTGTTTTGTTACCTCTTTGGTTTCGGTTTTCGTTGCTTTATAAACTTCTTTATACTTTGAAACAAGTGTTTCAGCAACTTTTGACACCTGTTCAACTAATTCTTCATCATTAACTTTCTCATTATTTTGTTCTAATAAATTATCAACCACTCTTTCCGTATTCGTCTTGAATATTTTTTCGCCAAGAATGATTTCAGTGTTGGTATTTATTACTTTTGATTTGATATTGTGTACAGTTCGGGCATCATCTAAATCAAGCGTGTTATTTGATTTCTGAACACGCTTATTCTTTTCTACATGCATTTTATCTAAGATATCCTCTACTTCCTTAGGGAAATTGAAAACACCCTTTAGGCTATCATTAAATAAAAGATTGGTCATAAAACGAGCATTCACAATCTCTGTTGCTGCCAAAGCATTAGGGAAAGTGAGCACTTTATTGGCATCCAACTCAATCATTTCACCATTTACATCTTCTGATATAACAGGAAAGAAGTTCAGAAGTTCTTTGATGTTTTCCTCTCTGTCCTTTTCTGTAATTTCTCCTTTAACTGCTTTTGGATTCAAACCATTGGCAAAATGGTCATAAATTTCAAGTACGCGACTAGGAGCAAAATCAAAAAGGTAAGCGGATTTTTTAAAGTACAATTCGCTATTTCTGAATTCCTTAAAAGGATTTTGAGCGCGAAAAGCCGCTTGCATATACAGTGAAGGTGTTTTAATATCGGTAAGCATCAAAACGGCTGACCATTCTTTAACAGTTACCCCAGTAGTTAATTGTCCGCATGAAAGGGTAATGGTTTTATCATTTTCAGCAATGGCTTTTTTTACCTTTTGAAAAGAAGACTCGTTGCCCTTAAAATCTTTTTCTACTTCCTCAAAACTTCTGCCATCACCAGCAGCAACAACAATTTTATACTCTTTGAAAACATCGTCCTCTTTGAGTAATTTTTCTAAAGCTTTTACAGAATCAACTCTATTGCCTACATACCAGAAGGTGTGTTTCAACTCTTCTCTAAGCTCTGGTGTAGAAAAAGGATATTTTTTGTTGGTTGAGAGATTTTTTAAAAATTCCTTTACGTCATCTTCGTGAACAAACTTTTTATCTTTTGCTCTAAAAAACTCATTCAAGTCAAAAGCATAATCACGTGTTTCGTTATCAATTTCAATTCCTTCATTTACTTCATCTGTAATCATTTGTGAAATACGATAAGTAAACAATTTTAAGTCGGGTAAATCAGTATGTTCACCAATTTCGCCTTCTTCAATTTCTAGTTGTTTAATCTTTTGTTCATCAAGATAGGTCCAATTATAAATGGCTTCTTTGGGGAATTTCTCATTAGCCAATGCCTTGAATGGAGTTCCCGATAGGTGAAGGGTATGTTTACGTTTAATAACATCAAATGCACCGTCAGTTCTTCCGGTATCAACTCCTTCGTGTGCTTCGTCAATAATTAATAAGTCCCATTCCAAATCAGCCACCCAGCGTAATTTGTCATAATTTCCTCCAAAGTATTTTGAGCCCTTTAGATCTTGCAAAGAAAGAAAGGTAATAAGCGGTTTGATAGGTTTTATGGCAATATGCTGCTCTCTTGTGAGAGTAGCTCT
>CAZOXE010000099.1:0-1605 GCA_964583835.1 uncultured Candidatus Saccharibacteria bacterium
GTGTAAAGTTTCGTGCAAAATGACCTCAAAAAGGAAAAATGGTTGGACTGAAAAAATTTCAAAATAATCAATAAAGATTGAAAAAGTTTTGTCATAGTAGCAACCCTCCGCCAAATTACCGAATCGCTTCATATACAGGCCCTCATACAAAAAATGGTAGTGGTTTTCGGTCAGATTTAATTTTTCTGTAAGCCCGAGATCATCAAAAAGTTCAGATATGTATTTATTGGCCAAACGGATAAAATATTGTGCCAGTTGAAATTTTTCTGCCTCTCCTTCCTGGCAGGTAAGATTTTCTTTTTCTATATTCTTCAGAATTTCAACCACCTTTTCTTTTTCCGCTTCAGAAATAGAATCTCCTGTAATTTTTATATATGGTGGCATATTAAAAAATGGTAATTATTTGATCGTAAATAACATAAATTATTTCTGTTTCGCGGTACCTATGAACAATAGATTCTTCGTTTGGATACGTGTGTCCATGAAAAAAATATTTCGGCTTCTTTTCATCCAAATAATTTCTAAGAGCCCTGAATCCTTCATGTACCGTGCTTCCTGGCTCATCGTTTATGCCATAAGGTGGGGAGTGAGCTATCATAACGTCAACGTGTGGAAAATTTTTTAGCAATTCATCCGCTTCGTCTTGGGTATACATTTTTGAGTCGCTGTTTTTATACTTCAGGGATCCTTCGAATCCGCCAAATTTTATGCCCTGAAATTCAAATGTTTGGAGGTGTAAATTTTTGATACCAAGCGGCTCAAAATACATGCCCGAGCAGTGATTTCCATAAACACCAATCTTGGGAATATTTACATTCTTAAGCTCGTTTATATCAAAAATGGTGAGATCTCCCAACGTTATTACGATATCAACATTATTTTCAGCAATCGTTTTTAGAATACTTGATTTTGGAGGACGATCAGATATAGCTAAAATTTTCATAAATTGGTTTATCGCAGAGTGTTTTCTAAACTTCTAACTTCCTGCTCTCCTCTCTGGATTTCGGAATGCAACCTTTGAATTTCCTGGTCTATTTTTTGCACCTCTGATTTTTTGCTCTCGATCTCTCTTTTTGTACCCTCACCACTTTTGCCTTTCTCTCCGATATCACGGCTCTTTCGTTCAAGCTCCTGCTTTTTCTGTTCAAATTCTCGGTTTAAATTTTCCAATTCTTGCTTTATTTTTTCTTCCTCTCTTTTCTTGTCATCGATTTTGCTCTTAAAATCACGCTCAAGATTTTGTTTATCCGATTCTATCTGCCTATTATCTCCCTCGACACCCTGATCGTGCCTCTTAGCTTCTTCTTCAAGGCGCTCAATTTCAATTTCCAATTTTTGCTTCTCAGACTCTTTCCGCTCAAGCTCTGTTTTTACCGAATCTAGAGAGTGCTTTTTTGAGTCGACTTCTCGTTGCTTTTTTTCGTGTTCGGACCTTTCAGCCATCTCCTTTTTACGCTTCTCCTCATCCTGTCTACGAAGCTCTTCCATTGCATGCTTACGAGCTTCTTCTTGCTTTTTTCTTTCCTCCTCCAGTCTTTTTCGCTCGTCAGCTTTTTTCAGTTCTTCGAGCTGAGCTTTGCGATGATCCTCTTCGGCTTTTTTTGC
>CAZOXE010000100.1:0-1598 GCA_964583835.1 uncultured Candidatus Saccharibacteria bacterium
AACGATAGCTACAATATAGATTGTCGCAAGAATTGCATTTATGTATGGACTTTTCCTCATATTATTTTTTTGGCCTTAATGTTGGGAAGAAGATAACCTCTCTAATATTTCTTGAGTTAGTCAATAACATTGTTAGACGATCAATACCAATACCAACACCAAATGTTGGAGGCATGCCATATTCAAGGGCTTCGATAAAATCTTCATCACTTGACTGTGCTTCTTTGTCCCCAACCTTTTTGTTTTCTTCTTCAACTTTGAATCGTTCCTTTTGATCAATAGGGTCATTCAACTCGGAATATGCTTTTACTATCTCTAGTCCTCCAACGATAAGCTGAAATGCGTCGGCAAATTCTTTGTTATCTTCTCTTCTTTTTGCAAGAGGAAGGTATCTGATAGGATAATCCTTCACAAAAACAGGCTGAATGAGTTTTGGTCTTACAACCTTTTTATATATATTATCAATGATTTTCTCTTTTGAATCAGAAGGAGAAACATCTACTCCAACCTGCTTTGCTTTTATTTCTAGATCCTCTCTTTTAGCAGTATCCGGATTGTTTATGTGTGCATATTGCTCAAGCAATGAATAGAAAGACATGATTTTTATTTTTTTTGAAAAATCAATTTTTTCTCCATCAAATTCAACCATCTTTCCACCACAAATCTTTTTCACAATCATTTGCACAAGCTTTTCAATAAACACCATTCCCTCTTCTGCGCTTTTATATGCCTCGTAGAACTCAAGCATCGTAAATTCAGGATTATGAGTCACATCAATACCCTCATTTCTAAACATTCGTCCAATTTCATAAACCTTTGGATACCCAGCGATAATTAATTTTTTTAGAAACAATTCTGGGGCAATTCTTAGTGACAGATCAACATCAAGACTGTTGTGATGAGTCTTAAATGGTTCAGCATTAGCTCCACCAGCAAGATCCTGTAATACCGGCGTCTCAACTTCTAGGAAACCTTCTTTATCTAAAGCCTGACGCAATTCTTTTATAATTCCTGATCTAGTAACAAATCTATCCTTTACCTCAGGAGACATTAAAATATCAAGATATCTTCTTCTGAAGCGCTCCTCAACATCTTGAAGACCGTGCCATTTATCTGGAAGCTGTCTAAGTGATTTTGAAAGCATCTTCCATTCTTTTATTAGCAGAGTTTTTTGTTTAGTCTTTGTAGTAAAAAGTGTTCCCTTTGCCTCAATAAAATCTCCTACATCTACTATATTTCTGAATAAATCAAATTGTTCGGCACTTATCTCATCTTTTTTTAAAGCAAATTGAAATTCTGCACTCCCATCATTCACTCCTATGAACGCTATTGCACCTTGCCCTCTGATTGCCATCACTCTACCAGCAAGAATAATTTTCTTCTTTCCAAAAGTCTTAAATTTTTTCAGTACATCTGCAAAACAAAAATTTCTTTCAGTCTTTATAGGAAAAGGCTTACCACCATTATTCTCTAAATCTTTTATTTTTTTTAGCCTGACCTCTCTTATTTCTTCTTGTGAAGCCATATATTTATATTAAATTATAGAATATCACGAAAAAGTCTTAACAAAAACCCCTTTTTTAGGGGTTTTTGTTTTT
>CAZOXE010000101.1:0-1593 GCA_964583835.1 uncultured Candidatus Saccharibacteria bacterium
TTATCATTCTCGGGGCTCTAATGCTTTTTGGAATAAAATATAGTCTAACTTTAAAAGATACGAGATAAAATATTATCTAATATAAAAAACTTTAAATTTAGTTTTGCCCTTTAATTTGTTTTAGATATTCAAGCGCTCCTATAAGACCAGCGTGATCTCCAAGCTCAAACATTTTCATCTCTGGAATTTTTGCAAAGACTTCAGGAAGTTTAACCAAATTTGATCTGACACCAGCAATTTTTATATCCCTCATCATTGGACCTCCAAAAACAATAACTTCTGGTGACCAATGTAGAATAGTATTGTGTATCCCCATCGCAAGAACTCTTTCAGCCTCTCTCCAAACTTTCTGATCGGTTATTTTTTTTGGTTCAATGCCATACTTTTCACTTATACCTCTTCCACCAACTAATTTCTCTAGAGTGAGTCCTGTCTGATAATCCATTATTTGATGTCCAGGTTCAAAACCGTAAACCCTTTTATCGATTTTTCCGTCAACTATTTTTGCGCCACCAACCCCAGTACTTACTGTTATGTAAGCCACTATACTAAATCCTTTCCCTGCCCCTCTTTTTGCCTCTCCAAGACCTATTAACTCGGTGTCATTACCAACGTACACCTCCGCATCAAGAAAGATCCTTTTCAACTCAAAAATAAGATTAGCACCTACCCAACCCTTTAGATTTGGTGACCAAGTCAAAATATGCTCTTCGTTTGCTGCTCCAGCTATCCCTCCGCAAATTACATCAACTTTATTATTACCAACTAATTCTTTTATGGCATTCTGTATCTCAATGACACCCTGCTTATAGTAATCTGGAGTATTAAAGATTATTGGTTCACCGGAGATATTTTCTCCGTCTTTAGAAATACCAACTCTTGTTCTAGAACCACCAATATCAAAAACAACTATCATAAATTTATTATACCATTTTTAAAAAACTGTCTCTATCCTTTTCACTCATTTTTTCTATCGAATATCTTAATGTCGTCCTTGAAATAATCTTTATGTTTCCTTTTATAAAGTTTCTCAAAGCCCCTTCATCTTGTTTCCCCACTTCACGCAACATCCACCCAACGGCTTTATGAAGCAAATCATGTTTGTCCTGAAGTAGTTTGCGAGATATTTTTAATGCATCAGTAATCTGTCCTCTCCGTATGAATGCAAACGTGGAAATAATGGAAATCCTTCTTTCCCACAAACTTCTTGAGTTTGCGAGTTTATAAAGAACAGACTTATCTTTTTTATCAATCAAATAATTACCAACAATATATGGAGCAGAAGTATCCACAAGATCCCAATTATTTATTTGCTTTGTATTTTTTAAATAAAATTTAAATATTTTTTCTTTATTTTTTTCTTTCTTATATCTGTTCACCAACATTTGAAGACCTGCGAAACGATGTTCGTGCACACTACTTGAAAGAAGCTCTTTAATTTCTTGAAAACTTGCATCAGGATACTTTTTAATAAGCCCTCTTATTTGTGGCACAGTGACGCCGATAAAAATATCTCCTTCACCATATTCTCCTTTGCCCGTCTTAAAAAAACTTGCGAGTATCTTTGCTTTATCCTTGTTAGCTAAAAGCTTT
>CAZOXE010000102.1:0-1588 GCA_964583835.1 uncultured Candidatus Saccharibacteria bacterium
GCAAGCGCGCTCGTAAAAGTTGAAGAGAATGAGTCTCCTGCGCCAGTCCTATCAACAGGAGGTTTTGGATCAGGATACATTGGCCCCCAGATAAATTTATTTCCATCATATACGTAAGCACCTTCAGGTCCGTCAGTAATTACAACTATTTTAGGTCCTAAATCTCTTATTCCTTGTAATAATTTCTTTATATCCTGCTCTTTTATGTTTAGGATTTTCTGCGCTTCCTCTTTATTACAGAAAAACAGCTCTGAAACCTTATAAAGCTTTGATAATTTTTCATATCCAAGTTTAATTTGGAACGTCCCTGGTTGAAAAACTAATTTTGTTTCAGGATGCTTTAGAACATAATCCGCAATATCAAGTTGATAGGGAAGAGAATTTTCACCAAGCGAGCTTAAATAGATCCATTTCGGTGCAGGATTAATTTCTTTCCACTCATATGGATATTCATAGTGCTTCACAAGGATTGTTCTTTCGGCTTTGAAACGCAAAACATAATGATAGTTTGACTTCATTCCTTTATGGACTCTTATAAAACTTGTATCAACCCCCTCATTTTCTAAAGTTTTTATGTCTTCTTTTCCAAAGTCATCGTCACCAAGATTTGTAGCAAGTCCAGAGTTGAGTCCCAATCTTTTTGCAGAAACTGAAGCATTCGGGCTATTGCCAACAGCTGGTACCACAATCACATCTTTATATGGGATTTTATCACCGAATCTCATGCACAACTCCTCTTGTTTTTGAGGATTATCTGTTTCTATCCAAGCGTCAACTAGTTCAATAAATGCATCTGTGACAATATCTCCGACGGCTAAAAAGTCCAATTGTTTTTTCATAATGTTTATATTTTAGCAGGGGAATAGGGCTAAAACAAAACATTTTTTCATGATTGACAATGGCTTATTTACTGTGCTATAATATTAGGTAGATGGTTTCAGTTCGAGAAAACTTAAAATAGGAGAAAAAAATGGAGATGAGCGATAGGATGTTCTTCGGAGTGTATGTCGTGATCGCAGCGTTAGTGTCCGTGGTGTGGACCATGGCGATGATCAGACAGTCTCTCACAGCGTGGTCGAAGAAGACGATGAACCCAGATGATATGCTTACCATGTACATGGTCTCGATGACCGCACTTTGGTTTGCGTACACAATTGTGGGCATCGCGGCTGGGCGGGTTGACCTTCCTCGATCGACGGTAGAGTGTATCGTGGTGATTGTCGGATCATTCACTTTCGGACTGTTGCTCGTGAGGGCGATGATTCGAAAGGGCTATCCCGACGCTGAGTTCCATTGTTTCTCGATCAAGATCCGTCGGCTTCGATAGTCGCGGTGCTTGATCACAGCCCCTCACGTTCGCTGAGCGTGAGGGGCTTTTTCAATGTCTTTGATATAATTAATCCATGAATAGTGACTTAAACGAAACCATTAGAAAAATCTTTCAGAAAGGAAAGGGAATCCTTGCCGCAGACGAAAGTATAAAAACTGCAACACTTAGGCTTGATTCCGTTGATGTTGACTCTAATCCCGAGACACGCAGACAGTACAGAGAATTATTTTTTGGAGCAGATGGGATTGAGGATTATAT
>CAZOXE010000103.1:0-1577 GCA_964583835.1 uncultured Candidatus Saccharibacteria bacterium
ATAAAATTAGAGCCAAACTTACAAGATGACAGTTTTTCTTTTTAAACCATGAATAAATATTTAAAAATAATACTAATTCCTTGTTGTTTATTACTTTTGTCTCTTGTATCAACTCAAATCTCTTTCGCACAAGTTGCCCCGACGAGCTTAACCCCATCTTCTCCTTCAAATAACGGGGGTTATGTTCCTTTAACCGACCTAACAAGAGAACTAACAAATGGAGGCAACATAGATCTCGGAAGTTATATAGGGAAATTGTTTCAATTTGTTATTGGTTTTGCAGGTATTCTTGCAGTTATAATGATAGTTATTGGAGGTGTCCAATATATGTCAACTGATTCTATTGATGGCAAAAAGGATGGTCTTGATAAAGTGAAATCTGCTTTGTGGGGTCTTTTGCTAGCACTTGCCTCATACCTGATACTAAACACAATAAACCCAGACTTACTTAAACTTGGGATACTACAATAATTATGTCAACAAGAACAATAACAATAATTGCAATAACAGCCTTAGTTATAGTTGGTTCCATTGTTGGTGTTTTTTATTTCTTATCAAGAAGTAATGGGGAGGATTTGACTGACAATGATTCTATAAACGGTTTCTTTCCATTTGGCGAAAGTATAGACACTGGAAATGGTGGAGCGGTTGACGAACAAAACCAAGGTGAGAGTGAAGGCGTTAGTTCACCATCTTTTATCCCAAGACTTAGAAAATTATCAAGTTCTCCAATAGCAGGCTTTACGATTAACATTCTTGAGACAAAAAATGGGACGTCGACAGAAGATTTGTTAACAGAACCAGAAACGAAAATAATTACAAAATACACCGAGCGATCGACAGGGCATGTTTATGAAATAAATCTCTCTGAGTCTAAACAAAACAGAATATCAAACACTACAATCCCAAGTGTATATCAATCAATCTTTTTCAATAATGGCAACTCGGTTGTTTACAGGTATTTATCTGAAGACGGCCTTACTATAAAAACTTTTGTTGGTGATCTACTAAAAAGCGAGGATGCAAGTTCGACTGAAGACTTTAAAAAAGAAGAACAGGAGGAATACTATCTTTCAGGTGAATTTTTGATTGACGACATAAGAGATCTAACCACTTCCTTGTTTGATTCAAAATTATACTACTACACAACCAACGTTAATGGTTCAAGTATATATAGTTTTGACGACAAAAATAAAAATAAATTAATTACCAATTCTATAATAAAAGAATGGGATATTGGTGATTTAAGGGGGGATCGTCTTTTGTTTAATACCAAACCTGACATTCTGGCCTCAGGGTTTGTCTACACATTGAACACAAAAACCAGTAAATTAGAAAAAGTTCTTGGGCCTATAAACGGTGTTGTGTCTAAAATAAATCAATCAGGAGACAAAATTTTGTTCTCTGGAGGGCAAACAAACGTTTTATTTGTCTATGATACTGTCGATGAAACATCAACATCTCTCCAATTTAGCGCCATTCCTGAAAAATGTGTTTGGGATCCCAACAACCCAGATTTGGTATATTGCGCCATCCCTAAAAACATTCCATCTGGCTCTTATCCAAGAAATTGGTAC
>CAZOXE010000104.1:0-1541 GCA_964583835.1 uncultured Candidatus Saccharibacteria bacterium
TGTAAAGTAACACAATTGTTATACAATAGTGAACCAACCAAACTAACAGTAGTCACCCAACACAAAGATTTAAGTTTTTTCATTGAAATATATCATTGATTATCTGCACATTATTAAACCAATTTTTTATGGATTCTAAAACTCTTTTTCAAAGCATCATCAGCAACGACGGTGGTGATTATGTTAACGTCACTGAAATTGCAAAAGCCACATTAGTTTGTGAAAATCAAATATATGCGGCCTACACACGAACATTTCTTGCCAGAGAGTGTAGTGCTGAAACGCTAAGACTGATGCAGGAAACCGAAGGTGGATTGCTCATTCCATTACACTTGGCCGAGTTTATAGTAAGAGAGATTATGGGACAAACCCAGCTTAATTAGCAGACTACATTCTGTTGTGGCCACATTGCTGATTAACAAATAGCTCTGGGGTTGAATAGCATCAACCCAAATGCAAAGTAATTAAAATTACTTTTGGCTGCTAATTTGCCCCAATCGTATTGGTTGAATATTGTAGCTTTTTGTAGTAATCCAAACAAAAGACAATCAAATTGCATTGGGCAAACGGGACGGATTTCAGCTATCTTTGTGAAGTGAACCTTTATATACTGCTACGATGGAAAAAGAACAAAACGGCCAATTGCGAATGGAGCAGCCCGACAATTCAAAAAGAAATGAAGGCCAAGATAATAGCATAGATTACGAAAAAATCCGGGAACAGAAGAGGGAACAGACGGTGGAGTTCATCAGGAAAATGGCGAAGAAGTATAACCTGACGGAGGGAGAGGTACTGAGGGAGATGAAGAGGTTCCTGAGCCTTCGGAAGAGCAAGTACCAGCCGAAGCAGACACCCCCGTCCAGGCCAGAGCAACCCTTAACAGAGGGGGAGCAAAGTTCGACCGAAAGCCCTTTCTGTCCCAAAACATAAGATCGGAGTCAATCCTGATCATGGCGTTAGCCATTCTATGTGATTGAGCAACTCCTGTTTAATTCTTTCTTTGTTTTGTATAAAAAATGATGTTATCTCTTCACAAAAAAGAGTATCTTGTTCATGACTTGTCATCATCTTTCTTAAAAACCTCAGCCAGACCTATTCCAATGAACAACCACACAAAGAAAATATTTGCCCCGACTATGTAAATGTATTCAGGCACATTCCTATGAAACATGATTAACCCTATATAATTGACAAAAACAACTAATGGAGTTAAGGCAGAAGTTAACACCTTAATAATCATATATTTTTTGGGAATTGAAATAAATGTAATAATTGGCACCACTATCATTACAAACACAACTCCAAAGAAATTGCCAATAGTGAGATGAGGCCAGCTAAACCGCAACTTTGTAAGCCCTTCAATAGCTCCTGTACCAAATAAAAAAAGAATAAAGAGATATAAGAACCTGAGTATTTTAAACCAAGAACTTTCACTAAATTTTTTGATTTTTGATTCCTTGAGGTACATATAAATTCTTTTGCGATAGGATACGATTACCCTGCAAACATAAAAAAAAATCGCAACACAATAAATCAATGAG
>CAZOXE010000105.1:0-1292 GCA_964583835.1 uncultured Candidatus Saccharibacteria bacterium
TGTTTTCTTGCTTTTTCACGCTCATCAGCGAGTATTTTTATTTGTAGGGGAATTTTAACTGATTTAATATTTCGGAGCCCTAAGCCAAGAGCTCTATCAAAGTCTAACAGAGTAGCCTTCTTGTCCTCATCAGACAAAGAAGTGTCTTTAATCAATTTCCATAAGAGGGCAACGGCCTGCGGCGTGTTTAAATCATCATTTACGATTTGCAAAAACTCCTCTTGGTACCTTTTACTTATTTTTCCAGACTTACCTTGTCCTTCTAAAAATCCAATAATTTGGTTGAAGGCAGATCTTGCACCTTTGAGTGATTCGAAAGAGAAGTTTAATTGTGATTTATAGCTTGCTCCAAGAAATAGATAGCGAAGTTCAGCAGGAGAGAAGCCTTGTTCAATTACTTTTTCAAGTGTTAAAAATTCACCGGATGATTTTGCCATTTTTGAATTGTCCTGCAATAAGTGTTCAGAATGCATCCAATAATTTGCATATGGTTTTTCAGTTGCACATTCTGACTGTGCAATTTCGGCATTGTGATGAATTGGAATATGGTCAGTTCCACCGGTATGAATATCAAAATTCTCGCCTAGGTATCTCATGCTCATCGCAGAGCATTCAATGTGCCAGCCTGGAAAGCCAACACCCCATGGACTTTTCCACTCTTGCTGCCTTTTTGAATTCTTGGAAGAGAATTTCCACAGCGCAAAATCAGTTGAATTTTTTTTCTCAGGATTTTTTTGAACTCGTGCTCCCTCCTTCATCCCTTCTATATCAATGACTCCAAGTTTGCCGTATTCACATTTTGAAGTATCAAAATAAATACCATCTGACGTTTTGTAGGTTAGTCCTTTTTTCTCGAGCCTTTGAATGAGTTTTATTTGATCCTTTATGTGATCAGTAGCTCTTGGAAACTTTGTCCAGCTCGTGTTGATGTTTAGTTTTTTTAAATCACTTAAAAATGATTTTGTATAATATTTTGTGATCTCTTTTGCTGTTTTTCCTTCTCTGATTGCTCCAGCCTCAATCTTGTCTTCTCCATCATCAGAATCCGATGTGAGGTGTCCAACGTCGGTAATATTTATAACTTGTTTTACTTTATATTTATTGTATTCAAAAACTCGTCTAAGGGTGTCTGCGAAAATATAGGCTCTTAAGTTTCCAATATGAGCAAAATTATAGACTGTAGGTCCGCAGTGATACATAAAAACCCAACCTTTTTTAATAGATTTAAAGACTTCCTTTTGTTTTGTTTGAGTATTAAAAAGCTTTATTTCCATTATTAGTCAAACCAATTC
>CAZOXE010000105.1:1302-1538 GCA_964583835.1 uncultured Candidatus Saccharibacteria bacterium
AGACAATGGAAAGGTTACAAAAGCCATGATTGTAAGGATTTTCATAGTTTCGTTTTGCTTGGTTGTTAAAAGAGAGTCATTTGTATCCCTCAACTCATCTAAATATTCTTTATTCGATTGAATTGATGTTTGAACCTTATAAAATTCACCAAGAATTGATCTTAAGTTGTATTTAAAATCTTTACCAAAAAATTTTTCTCCAGCAGATTCAAATGATTCAAGAACGTCTTTGTGGA
>CAZOXE010000106.1:0-1522 GCA_964583835.1 uncultured Candidatus Saccharibacteria bacterium
TGGAGACGAAACGTACAAATTATTTATGAATGACTACTGCTGCTGTAAGATTTGTGGCGAAAGTTTAGCTGAATATACAAACCAACCTCAAACGAACAGATTATTGGCCGGATTCTCTCAAGAACAACCGTGAGCACCCGCTCCGGTTTTTTATTTTAAATATTTTTTGAGATATTTACCTGTATGCGAGTTTTTGTTATTTGCGACATCTCTTGGTGTACCCTTTGCGACAATTTTTCCTCCACCA
The DNA here is from genome assembly GCA_964583835.1 of uncultured Candidatus Saccharibacteria bacterium. Classification (GTDB taxonomy): domain Bacteria; phylum Patescibacteriota; class Minisyncoccia; order Phycocordibacterales; family CAZOXE01; genus CAZOXE01. Next base: position 248 of record CAZOXE010000106.1, read on the forward strand.
TCCCCACCTTCTGGTCCAAAATCAATAATATAGTCAGATGATTTCAAAATATCCATATTATGTTCAATAACAACTACTGTGTTACCTTTATCAACCAAACGTTGTAGAATTTCAATCAACTTTTTCACATCTTCATAATGTAAACCAACTGTCGGTTCGTCCAATAAATATATAGTCTTTTGCATATGTGCTCTATAAAGCTCAGAGGATATTTTTACTCTCTGAGCCTCACCACCAGACAACGTTGTAGCGGGTTGTCCTAATTCAAGATACCCAAGCCCAACTTCATCTAATGTTTTTAATCTATCGTAGATCGCTGGAATATCCTCATAAAACTTAAGGCCTTCCTCGACTGTCATCTGTAAAGCGTCATAAATATTTTTTCCTTTATATTTAACTTGAAGTGTTTCCTTCATAAATCTTTTTCCTTCACAGACATCACATGGCACATAAACAGTTGGAAGAAAATGCATTTCAACTGCTATATAACCATTTCCTTGGCAAGCTTCACAACGACCACCTTTTACATTAAATGAAAATCTACTTGGCCCCCATCCTCGAGCTCTTGCCTCAGCAGTTTCAGCAAAAAGATCTCTCATAAAAGTAAATGCTCCAGTATATGTTACGGGATTAGATCTTGGCGTCCGACCAATCGGAGATTGATCAATCAATATTGCCCTATTTAAATATTCAGTACCTGAGACAGACTCACAGTTGTACACGTCGTTTGATCTATACCGTCTATCAAATCTTGCTCTCATATTTCTATGAAGTATCTCGTACATAAAAGACGACTTTCCTGATCCAGAGACACCAGATATTGTCACAAATTTTCCAAGTGGAACTTCAATATTTAGGTTATTGATATTGTAAATTTTCCCATTTTTTATTTTTATTTTTCCTTTATCTTGATTACGTGGAGTATCGGGTATATCAATCTTTTTTTCTCCTCTCAAATATGAAAGTGTTACTGAATCAGATGAATTAGTTTTTGCAGTAAGAAGTTCTTCTAACCAACCAGAAACAACGACACTCCCACCATGCACACCAGCGCCTGGACCAAGATCCACTATATAATCCGATGCATAAATAGTATCTTCGTCATGCTCTACTACAATAATTGTATTACCAGTATCTCTGAGATCCTGAAGAGTTTTTATTAATCTATCGTTGTCCCTTTGATGGAGTCCTATAGTTGGTTCATCCAAAACATAAAGCGCTCCTACAAGACCAGAACCAAGCTGACTAGCAAGTCTGATTCTTTGAGCTTCTCCA
>CAZOXE010000107.1:0-295 GCA_964583835.1 uncultured Candidatus Saccharibacteria bacterium
GAAAATAACATAAAGCGAAATACGTTTGTAAAAAGGAATACGATATTTACTATCAAATCATATTTTTTTAAGTAACTCTAAAGCTTTTGGGGGATTTTGTTTTGCTTGCTCATCAAGTAAATCACGAAATATTAAAGAGAAAACATTCAGTACTTTTTCGCCTGTAGAATATCGGTCATCTAATTTTCTAATACTATTAAAGCCAAATGATGATGTAAGGTCTGTGTTTAATGCAAAATACAAGCGCTGAAAAGTATCATTGTTTTCATTGGATGGTGTGTAATTAATGTTTTGC
>CAZOXE010000107.1:305-1512 GCA_964583835.1 uncultured Candidatus Saccharibacteria bacterium
AGAGACGAAGTTGCGTTAGCAACTTCACTATCCTTCAATTTTGATAATATTGAAAGATTTTCTTTTTCAATCTGAACTTTAATTTCATATTCACTTTCTCCGTCTTTCAGTAAACTGTTTATTCCTTTTGGATAATCAAGAAGCAAAAATTTAAGCGTTCTGCCTAGGTTTAAGATAAAGTCGGAAGAACAATACTTGATGACTTTAGGTGTAATGTTTCTTTTCTCAAACTTGTCAGCTAAGAAGTGTAAATACAGTCTTGAACGATAACTGTTGCCTTCGCCGTCCCAAACATCATCTTGAACAGCAGTTTTTTCTACCTGAAAAAGATAGTGAAGAATTATTTCGGCTTTTTCTATGTCAGCTTGCGTTGATTCATTATTCAAAAATTTTGGAAGAAGTTTATCACACAATTCAGATGTTTGAATCATAGTGTCAAACTTGCCCGAAGTCCAAATAGGAATAAAGTGAAAAATTTCTTTTGGGATTCTGTCGTTAGGGATATTTGACAATATCTTGATGAAAATATACCAAGTCCGATAATTATCTTTTGGGTGTTCAGAAACATTTTTGATTACAGCCAACAATTCTTCTATAAGTTCAGTTTCTTTCCCCTGACTAATTTGAATAGATAATTTTTCCAAATATCCTAATGATTCCCAATAGGGAATTTGAAATCCTTCTTTAACCTGAATAGGTTCGGGATTTTTGTCTGGGTCAAAATAACCCTCTGATTTTAAAAAGTTAAACCAAGCCATTGTTCCCGATATTATTAAAAAAATATTGTTTGTAACTTTCGTGTCTGCCTATTAAAGATTTGACCATATCTTGTTCCCAAGCTGTAGGCGTTTTTTTAGAAAGCATTAAATCAAGGTGTTTTATATTCTCAAGATAATCAGCGTCAGGACTTGCTATTGTTATTGTTGTCATATCTTTTTTAGCAGCAAGTGTTTTCGCATCTTCTTCTCGTTTCTTTTCTTTCAAGTAATCTTGAAAGTTTGGAAGAGCAGGTCTTAAAGAAGCTCCTATTAGCTTACTTGCAAATGGGTCTTCATCACAATAAATATATTGCAAATTTGCCTTTTTAAAATCGTCAATTAATTGATTATGTAAATCGTGTTTTTTTGTTTTCCCTTCACTAAAGTCTGCGTAGTTAATAGTTGAGAAAATACAGTCTGTGTAACCTTTAGTTTTTATATAATTGATA
>CAZOXE010000108.1:0-1510 GCA_964583835.1 uncultured Candidatus Saccharibacteria bacterium
GGTCTTTAATTTTTCTAACAGAACACATGCCAGTTTCCAATTTTCTTCAGAAGAACGACTTTTATTTTTTAAATAATAGCGATAGGCTAAAATTTCTAAACATCTTTCTTTAGAACCTTGAATTCCCATTGTTACTCCTATTCGTAAATATATTCACCACATAATGGACAAATTTCATCTTCAGTCAGTGTACTGCAAATCTGACAAATCTTTTTCTTGTTCATCGTTTTCCTCCCAAAATTCTGCTTCATCAAAACCTACAATTCTTTCTTGAAATTGTTGAGCTTCGATGTCTTTTTTTATTTTTATATATAATTCATTAAGAGACATTTTTTGGCTTTCGTCCACGCTTCTTTTTTTCTGGTTCTAATGATTGAATTTCGTTTTCTGCGACTTTAGCGCAATTATTATCTGTATCAATGTCTTGATTTATATCATCAAGAATTGCAAATTGCTTGTAACCTTTTTTAACTAAGATTTGTCTTGCTTCTTCTTGTTGTTCTGGTGACATCGTTGTATCAATTTTGATAATTTCTTCTTGTGCATCGGGTGCAATAAACCCTGTTTCCAAATAATACGGAAATGAAACTTCGCTTCCTTCTGGTTCGCCCGTGTTTGTTTTTTTCTTATCAATCTTAGCTACGACCTCAAACCCAACTGGTTCTTTTTTTGTTAATAAATGAAATTTTCCATCTGGGTCAATATATGCTTCTTTCCAAGATAAAACGGGAGAATTTGATTTTTGACCTCGACGCATATAAACAGTTAACACCGACGAATGGATAAGCGAATTTCCGCCAGAAAGCTTTTGTAGAGCAATAAATCCACCCAAATCGGTCCGTGTTTGACCTATCATAATAAAGGCAATATTGGCATTATAAATAATTGTTGAAGCTATTCTAAAAAACTGTGACAACTTGCGAGCCAGTAGTGCCATTGTATCGGCTGTTAAACTCTTTTGTCCTTTCTTATCTTCAACTTCGCCCTGTGGAGCCATGCTGTGTAACGAATCAAGAATAATCATATCAACAGCTTTTTCTCTTGCCAGGGTAATAACGGTATCAAGAGCCTGTTCTGCAATCTTATAATGACACACGATTAATTCTTGGGTGTTTACTCCAAAAAGATTTGCTCGTTCATTTGTGTATGAATTCTCAAGGTCCAAAAATGCAACAACCTTACCATCTTGTTGAGCTTTGGCAATGGTTGAATACATCAAGCTTGATTTCCCTGCACCAGACCCACCCCAAACAATGCTAGTGTGTCCGTAAGGGAATCCGCCAACAAACTTATCAAAAATAGGTACGCCTGTCTCTGCTACAACCCAAGATTCTTGGTTCGAAGCAAAATCAATAACAGTGTCTTCTTGACCTTTATTCAGGTCTTTCATTAAACCTTTTAACTTTGCCAATTTTTCTTCTTTAGATAAGTCCATGAATTCTCCTTAAAATTTTTAGCTAGTCGAACTGGGAACCCCGTTCCTTATCCTGACATGCATAGGCTGTCAGTT